>NZ_JBDGBK010000034.1:0-29476 GCF_040910045.1 Enterococcus sp. RTP21361st1_A6_RTP21361_211029
GAAACGATGAGACGATCGCCCGCCGGAATCTCGAAAAAACTCTCACAAATCGTGTCCGAGGTATTGACTCAAATCCACCCTGTATTTCCTTTGCCTCGTGTCAAATTAATGGAATGATCTGTATACGTCGGAATTACCGTATTTGGATCAGAGCTAGTGATTTTTGTTATGACTCGTTTGGCAGGACCGGTAAAATTGTATTCATTCATTTCCCAATTCGTACAGTAAGTCTCAAAGTTTGTGGGATAATCATACGAAATGGACGTACCCTCTTTTTTTGGTATAAGAGCCTGTGTCAAAAAAGTATCAAGCTTATTCCACTCAGTCTCAGTAGCATCTTGTGCAACTCCTGAAGCGGTAACTCCTGAATCACTTGCAAAGCTATATCTGGGAAATGACAGACTTCCAATAATGCAAACGAAAGCCATAATCAAAGAAATGCTACTTTTTCGCATAAGCGCCTCCCAATAGAAATCTCAGCTCTAAAGCTATAAGTATAAGAACCACTCCAATGAAGGAAAGAAAATTACTATTATCTCCTTCATTGCCTAATTGTGGTAATTTCTCCATCTTATCACTTTGGTTTTCATCAACTACATCAGAATGTTGGTCGTTTCCTTTGCCAATGATTCCCTCAATCGGAATATGATTAAATTGAATACTTGATGACTCAGCGAAGGTCTCGATTGAACAAATAAAAGTTAGAATGATTACTAACGATAGCAATATAAAACCATAGTATTTTTTCATATCAATTCCTATAGAACTTCAAACTTAAGAACTAAATCATATTGTGGATTTAAAGCATTCTTTTCAAAATTAAACCCTGTTGCTACCCCACCACTTAATTTAAATTCAAGCTTGTCTCCAGTTGGATTCAAAGTGCCAATTTCCGCCGGGAATTGAGCAGGATTTTGTGGGTCTGTCGTGTGCAAAGCAATGTCTTTGTTTGCAGTTTTATTGGTTAAGTTCAAAGTCAACTTATCACTAATTTTTTCAGCATCCGTTTGACTCCCAGATCCTCCCGGTGTACCACTATCCTTAAAATCGTTAACAGAAATCTTAACTCCTTTTGAGGAAAGATTTTCAATTTCATAAAGTGGAGAAATAATACCTGTACTTACATCCGTTTGACCAAATAAGATTTTTGTTGGAATTTTTACATCAACCCATGCAGGATCTGTTGGATCTGGATCTGGTTGAGTTGGGTCTGTTGGATCTGTTGGGTCAAATTCTTTAAATGTTCCTTCTGCCGGAATAGTAGCAGAATCTTGTTTTTTGACTTCCTGTGGTTGGGTATTCGGATCTGGTTGACCATCTTCATAGGCAAACGCAGCTGATGGACCTAATAATGCTGCTCCTCCAAATGCGACTACACCGAAAAGTGCTACAAATTGCGTTTTTTTCATTTTTGTTCCTCCATTGTTTCTATTATTTATAACTAGATATTCTAGTTATTCACAGATAATTGCCCTACTACTAGGGTTTCTCCAACCTTTTTTTGTGCCTCATCGTTCTCATAATAAGTGACTAAATTTTGTGTTTTATAAACACCTTTTTTGATGGTAGTGCTTAATTTTCCTTGGGATACATATTGTTTTGGCTTAATGAGACCTGAATCATAAACAACTTTTTTCTCTCCATCAATTGTAGTCTGAACGCGTATGGCATATTGATTACTTGCCGGATTTAATATACTGACCTCGCCAACCTCTGATGATGATTCAAAAACCATATCAGAATTCATTTTCAAACGTACTTCGCTTTTATCCGCCTTTGATTGAAGGAGCTCTTCGAACTCTTTTTCGCTCATATCCTTAACAAACTCACCTGATTTTCCATCAGTTTCGCCAGCAACTACATTGGGAGCAGTTTGATGAGTTAAAAAATAGTAGTACACACTTCCCACTAACAGAGCTATCAACAAAATTAAAAGGATAACAATTCTTGATCGTTTTTTTCTTTCCATTCTCCTTACCTTCCATTGTTTTTCTTACTCTAATGTTGTTATAATAATTGTAACTTGTCAGCTTACCTATGTTTCCAACAACGGTGATAACTATAGAGCAATACTTCTCATTGAGAAAGTTCATTTTTAATCTAACGTTCGTTAACTATTGGAGGCTCCATATGGAAACATTATTAGAAAAAAACTTACAACGACACTATCAAATCATTAAATTTCTCATTTATAGAGACTGGGAAAAAATAAGTACTATTTCGAAATTTACCCAAATCTCTGAAAGCACAGTTCGTAAAAGTATTGGAGATATCAACCGATACATCAACCCAGCTAAACTGGAAAGTAGTAAACAACTTGGTGTACGGCTAATTCTCATGCCTGATCAAAATCCTTTTTTTATTTTTTCTGCACTTTACAATCAGTCTGCAAGATTCTCCATACTTGAAGAAATCTTTTTAAGTAGACATACCAACTTGACCTCTTTAGCTGATCATCTTTTCCTCAGCATTTCTACATTGAAAAGAAAGATAGGAACAATCAATGAACTTTTAGCTCCTTTCGACTTTCACATTGACTGTACCTATATGGACATAATCGGTGATGAAAGAAAAATATGCTGGTTCTATTTTTGCTACTTAATCGAAAAATATGGACTCATTGAAAAAGTAATTACTGAGAACGATGTTGAATTGATGGATGAGGTCATGCAAGAGTTTATGGATTGCTACCCATTTTTACAAACACCTGCACGCCAAACCTATTCTTATGTAAATAAATTTAGAACTATGTTATTTATTAATTTTATACGCATTCGCAGAGGTCATTTACTTCCAAGCCAATCACAAAATGACCAAAAACATGGGTTTACTTTTTCAGAAGAGTTAACTCAAAAACTTTTTCAACACTATCACACTGAGATAACCTCAAAGAGCATATATCGATTATTTTATATATTTTTCAATGACAAATATGCATGGTCAATGACAGATTTAAATCAAAAATGCTCCTTAAATCCAAAAATTAATCATCTTCGTGTCGCGATAGAAAATACATTAAACTCAATTGTTGAAAAGGAAAATCTAATCCTATCAAATAAAGAAGAACTTATGCTTTATCTATACAACGCAACCACTTATATTTGGGGACCTGCAAAAATCCTTTATAATCCTAATGAAGAATTTTTTATCAATCTCAATAATTATTACGAGGGATTCACACAAAGGGTCAAAGAAATTGTATCTCGTTATTTTTTAAATAGTGATTTACCAATTTATGTAGATGATTCCGTTATTAATCGATTACTATTTATGGTGGTCACTTCATGGGACTCATTATCTGATCAATTGGAACAAAAATCGCCAACTATTAAGACTGGACTCTTTTTCAATACGAGCTACGAACACTGTAATTTTTTGAAAGAAGATATTATGTATCATTTAAAAACGCGAGTGAATGTGGATTTGATTGACGCTACTAGCCTTACCTCAGTTAGAGAAAGAATGTGTAAGTACGATCTTTTGATAACCAATCTTCCATCACTGTTCGTACCAGAGTGTACCGTAGTATCTATTCATTCAAATCCTACTCCAAAAGATTTTGAGAACATACTCACTGTCTACAATGAAATCGTGAATAATAAACAAGACTTTGATCTGTCCATAGTACAAAAGCAGAACAGTATTTATAAGTATTAAAAAAAGATACTTGAATTTTTATTCAAGTATCTTTTTTACGTTATATAACAAAATGATGAATTACTATTTTCTTATAATTTCTAATTGCCTGCTTTCCTCTCTTAGCAATTCTACTAAAATTTTTTTATTTTTCTTCAATAAACTAGAAACACCATTTGAGTCAGAAAGCTTCTCTAGCACAACATTAAGTGCGAAAACATTTCTATTAGCATTCATATTATACTGAACAATTCTTTTGCCATCTTCTTCTGTTTCAATTCTGTGAGAGACTGGCCATAGTGTAACTCTGCTATAAAAATAATTTAAGTAACTTTTCGCCCATGCAACAAGATTAATTCCATATTCATTATGAACATCTTTAATAAATTTTTTTGACTTTAAACTTATTTGGTATTTAAAGCTTGATAGGCTAGTGTTTTTACTATAAATTCCGTAATAGTCCTTTGCAAAGGATAATATTTCTAAAGGATATTCACTTAAATAAGCCTGTTTTCTTACCACTTCAGCGAATAAACTATACGATAATTTTTCCCAATCTTTTTCATCTGAAATCAGTAAAAAGTAATCAGTATCATCTAACACAATAGAAAGTTTACGATTAACTTTCACATTATATTGATTAAATAGTTTAATCAACCACCGCTGCGTATCTTCACTAAATGAGTCAATCTCATACTGATAATTGACTTTTCTTCTCAATTCTTTTAATTGTAGATTTTTCTGGGAACTTTGATCGTCCTCTAAGATTTTATAGAAATCAAAAATATACTCTATTAATTTCCGAATGTTATCTTCTTTATTCTTATATTCTGTTTCATCAAATCCTTCATATTTTTTTCTAAGTTTAATATATTCCTCTATCTTCATATGGATTCACAAGCTTGCTTCATATATTTTTTGTAAAGCTCTTCCTCAATTGGTGAAATTTGATTATGCCAATAATACATAACCAATATTTCCAAAATTTTCTTTTTTCCCCTGATATATGGTAAAGTTGACAGTCGAGAATATATAGCATCTATATTAAACCTATTTTTCTTAGCCTTCATCGGATTATAGTATTTACCAAAATCTAAATTATCATACGTACCAGCGGGCCACATATGTTCATATTCAGAAAAATTTGATGCATAATTTTCTGCCCAGATAAGTAAATTAACATTATATTTATCATTTGTTTTCTTGATATAATTGTTGATTTTTTCATTAAAGTTCATCACTGGCTCATTCTCGCCCAAATAATTAATATTCAAAACTCTATGTTCATCAACAATATACTCGTAAAGTTGATCTATATAGTTTTCCATAAAGGGATACTTTTTAATTAGTAAGGAATAGCATTTATATGAATATTTTCTGAAACTATCAGGTGAATTTGTTAGTAAAAAAGTATCCATTTTATTTAGCAATTTTGAAATTTGCTGATTCATTTTTTTGTTATAACGAGAATATACCTCTATAAGCCATTTCTGTACATTTGTTGAGTATTTATCGACTTGCTTTTGATATTTTTCCAGTTTTTCATTGTTTTCAATTTGCAAAGATTGAGTTTTATCAATGTTAATATAAGTATTAAAATATTCAAAAACATAATTTACACAATCCTGTAGATTAACATCTTTCTTTTTTAAGTCAAATAAGTTCTTCTGATCATCTTTCAATCTTTTTTCAATAAATTTATCTAATGTAATCATTTAGTCTCACCTCTCATGAATGAATAGTTTTGTTATTATTATATAATATCAAATTACAAAAGATAAATTTATTATTATCTAGCTAATATGCTTCTATGACCTTCCAATTTTCCGACTTTTGTAAAACAAAAGAATACTGGAAATTATCTGTTGCTTTTGTAGTATCATCAAGGTACTTTGCTACCACTGAAACTTGATAATTCTCTCCTTTTTGTCGGAAAATAGGATTAGTAAAATCTATAAACCTCAATGTAGTATTTATTGGTGTAACGACACTATTTTCTACATAATACTCAAGTTCTTTTTCGGAAGCAGTTGGATAAATCTTGAAGAATGTCTCTAGAAACTCGGTGATTTCTTCCGTTGTTTTAGCATCAATTTCTGAATCAGTTTCTACTTGTTTTGTCTTATACTTCCCCTTTTCTGGTTTTCCAATCATAGTAGGCAAGCTGGACACAATATGGTTTCCTTTCTTATCTTCATATATTGTCACTCGGTAAGCAAATGAAACTTGCTGCGTTTTTTTCCCTTCTGTAATCTTTTAACCTACTAAAAATGAAACGACAAAATCATCTGAACCCTTTTCAACATCAAAAATTCTTACCGATTGAACTTCGGAACTAGTAGGAATATCCGCTCGAATCATATCTTGGCTCAAAGCGAGTCCTTCTTCTGCAAGATACTGTTCAAGATTAGTCATTCTCTTTTCGATTACTTCTTTATTATTCTTCCATGAAAAATATTCTTTCGCAAAATCCTTCGTAAAACTTTCAACACCAGAAGTATTCACTATCTTCTCTTGTACAACTATTTTTCATGAGTCGTATGTTGATCAATGGCGGTGAAATTTTTATAGATGCCAAAAACAAGGTTACAAGACAATAAAAGCCAAAGGGCAAGCACCATTTTTCGATGCTTACCCACGGATACGACTCGTTCTTTCTTCTTTTTTGGGGTCTTTTCCTTTTGATTTCGTTCAATTTTTATCTTCATCTTCATTCCTCTTTTCTTTTAATTGTATCGGCCAGATCCAATAAGATGCTGCTGCCAATAGCTTTCTGTTAGATTTGTCCAGCCCACTGGATTCCCTGCGTGAAACATCCGATTATCTCCCGCATAAATACCCACATGAGTCACATAAGTACCGGCATCATAGGTTGAATGAAAGAAAACTAAATCACCTGGTTTGGCATCTTTTAGATCAATATGGGTCATGGCATCATACTGATCCTGAGCGACCCGAGGGAGTTTCAAACCAACTTTGGCATAACACCATTGGGTTAATCCACTACAATCAAAACCCGTTTCGGGACTTGATCCACCAAATACATAGGCCGTTCCTTCATACTTAAACGCCTCGTCAAAAATCCCTTGAACAGTTTTATCATCAAACTGTGTCGTGGTTAGGTATTGCTTCACTAATAAGCAATAAAACATATTGCCATAGTTATACCGCCAACCACCATTTTCTTTAACCGCGATGGGATTTGGGTAATCGACTTTTTGACCACCTGATTTTCCCTTTGAAAAAGATTCTGCTAAAGCAAAACTGTGCTTCTTCCCGTTTTTCGCAACATAATCCAGATACCCGCCACCATAGTTATAGGCCTGAATGATACTATCTTGATCGCAACCTAATTCTTTAGAACGCTTAACCAAAGACGCAAAATAGAGACACCCTTGTTTGATGGATGCCTCGGTACTTAATGAATTCGGTGGTAAGCCGGCTGACTCAGAACTCTGCATAACGTCTTCCATTGTGCCACCAGATTCCACTTGAATAATCGCCAAAAGAATTGGGACATACTCTGAGATATCCGATTCTTTAGCATATTTTTCCACCATTGTACGGTGTTTCAATACTTCTTCTGAGACACTACTTCCCCCCCAGGAGTAGTGCCAGAACTATCACTTCCTTCACTGTCTTCCCCAAACAACAAGCCCACACACATCAAGATGCCCATAAAGGAGATGGTCAGAAAAGCTAGCGAAATGGCACTTACTTTCTTTACATTCATTTTTTCTCACCCGACCTTGATTTCGGATGGGGATTCATTCTTTTTTGTACTTTTTGATTGGTTCGCTTTGAAAGAGTAGACCGCTGTTTCACTTGTTGGAAATAATTTTTCTTACTTGATGATTGGCTTTTCCCTTTTGAAATGATTTCTTGACTAGCGAGTTTTCGTTTGATTTCGGAATTCGAATTTACTCTCTTAGTCCGCTTTGGTGCTTCTTTTTTCAGCGTCCTATCTTTTTGAGATTGAGCCGCTTTATCTATTGAAACATTTTCCCTTCTTTTCCCATGGCGATTCCCTGTTTCGTTTAATACTTTACGCTTTTCAGCCATTTTCTCGTCTCTACGTTGTCGTTGCTTTTCTCGTAACTCTCCTCGATCTGCTTTTTCTTGAACCAGTCCACGCTTGAACTCTTCTGGTGCTTTTTTCGTCTTTTCGATTCCTTTATAGAGGTTGTATTTCAAGTTAGTTGGTGTATTTCGTACCTGATCCTTTACTTGTTTGGTCTTATCTTTCACCAAAGCTTGGGTATCCAGAACTTTGCCTATTTTTCTCCCGGCCAAATTCATTCGAGATTGTTTTTTATTATTTGAAATTGGATTTTCCTTATTCAAGTCAGATGGTACCTCGTGATCGTTAGCTAATCGTGAATTCTTTCGTAGAGCAGAACCGGATGGCTTAAATTTGGATTTCGATTGTTCCTTTGACAACTTATTTCCAACTACTGCACCTCCACCAAAAGCTAAAGTTCGCCCTACATTTCGATTGAGTTGCTGAAGTTTACGATTCATCAACATTTGCGGTTTTCGCATAACCCGTCTGCCCATTGATTGGCTATCATTACTTTGGAGATTGAACATACTCATAATGTCACCCAATTTGAAATAGATACCGGCAAAGGTCACAATTTGTAGAAAAGCTACCATAAAGAAGGGATAAGTAGCGGAAATGTTGAAAAACATCGTGGAAATACTAAATGCAGTCGTGATGACTAATGTCACTCCCGCTCGCATCATAATCGTATTAAACAAGCGAATAATCGCCTTCTTTCCCAAACTTTCATAAGTTGGCAACATGGACAATAAAAAACTGATAGGAAGAAACATCGCAAAGATAATGAAGAGAATTTGCGAGAACAACATCATCCCAGTTAGTAGAAAGACAAATAAGGATATGCCAATATTGAACAACACCAAAAAGACCACGGTCCCTAAGCGGTTCATGGTTTTGGTAATACTTAAATTCGCATTGTCATTGTCTTCAATCTCCGCTTTGACCGCTTCTTCCCGATCTTTGCCTTTGTTTTCATCTGGACTTACAGATAGAATCTTGTTGACCCGGTCTTCGCCAATTTCTTCTATGTTGGAATCATCAAATTGTAATAGTAACCAAGGTTGTTGGACTTGAATGGAAAACAAGCTATCTCGAATCAAGTCCACACTATCTTTTCCTTGGCTTTCCGAATTCGGTACAACAATCTCGGTCCCAAGGGTAAGGGACGCTTCACTAACATCTGAGCTAAAGTCATTGATTTTTGTGATATAGGTGGGCGCATACGCAATGAACGAACCTGAAAGTAGAAGAATCATCACAAAATTTAATACGGCTCGAACTGCTTTGGTAGTTTCTCGTTTGAGTAGACCCGTATACGCCACATAAACTCCTAGAGCTAAAATCATTAATAATAGAAACCCAAAGTAAAAACCCGAGGTCTGAAGTCCATTTTCGGTAATGCCGGCTAAGGTTTGAATGTTTTTCCCAATACTTTCAGCTGTGTCTGAAATGAAATCCAACTTGTAAGCTTCTTGAACTACATAACCTGTGGCATTCGACAAATACAGACTCACAGTCCAAATAAAATTAGTAATGGCATAAAGACCATACATTACGCTCTTGCCTAAGCCATCACCCCAATTCCAAGGTAACCAATCCCATGAACTATCCACAAAGAAATCTAGTTGATAGTTGTTCAGTGAATATTGAGAATATAAATTTCCTGCTTCAACTGTATCATCAACCAGACCTGTCGCCTCTGCTACCGTACCGACTAAACTCAATAGAATTGTCAGGATGATGATGCTAATAAAAACGATTGCCACAATCCGAAAAAGTTTCTTTTTCATCCCCTCACTCCATTCTCTCTTGAACCGGTGGACGGGTATCAAAAGCATGGAAGAGTTCTTCAAAGACTGGATGAACTTGGACCACACCCACTCGACCATACAAATCTTGCATCAAGCATTGACCGTTTTCCAAATCTCGCAAGCGTTTTTGGTTGTTTTCATCTCCTTGATCTAAGCCAAAGAATTCCAAAGTCTTCTTGATTTCATAGTTCCTGCTCCCGTGAGAAGTGAGATGTTATCCAATCCTTTAAGTACTGGTAACGATATTTTCACTGATGGTATGTTAATTCCACCAATTACAGGAAGCTCTGTATTATCAAATTGGGTTTTTAATACTAGCTCATTTGATATTGATTCTACAGAGTCAAAATCAAAGTTTCCTGATTTCTTTAAATTTTTTTCGAGTTTCTCCTGAGTGAAATTTGTAAGATTGTATTGTTTCGTTCGTTGACTCAACATGTACGATCGAATTTGATTATTGAAAATCAATCCAAAACCAATAACCAACATTACTACCATTAACACATTAATAGTAATTCTTTTTAGTTTGCTTCTTTTATACATCTATATTCCAAGTAAAGGTGCAGGATCAACAAATCCAGTCCAATTTTGACTTGTTGCTACACTAAAATGGAGATGAACGCCTGTAGAATTTCCTGTTGTTCCCATCACACCGATAGTCTGTCCAGCACTAACTGTTTGTCCTGCAGATGCGACAAGGCTACTCATATGAAAATAGTATGAATAGTAGCCGTCACCATGATCGATAATAATGTAATTTCCTGCAGTTGCTTCAAAAGCTGCTTGCAAAACAGTTCCACTCCTAGTTGCTAGAATTGGAGTATTTGATGTACCACCCATGTCGATCCCATTATGAAAAGTTCCAGAGATACCAGTAGGGTCTGGTCTAGAACCAAATGGACTTGTCACAATAATGTTAGATACTGGTGCTCCCCACCCTGATGTACTTGGGGTTGGTGCTGGTTTCACATCAGTTATATTAGGATTGCTTATTGAAGGTTTAGAATCAACAACTTGATTAGTTGAATTTACATTAGACGTTTCTTTTTTTATTAATTCAGCTTCTTGGGCTTCTAATATCGCTTGTGCTTCGGCTTCTTTTCTCTTCTCTTCCTCTAAAACTCTTAGCTCTTCCTGCTTCTTTTTTTCAGCTTCAATTTTTTGAATTTCAAACTTTTCTTTTTCAGCTTTTTCAGTTGCCAAAGTTGCAGAGATTCCTTTTATCTTAATATCTTGGTCTAATTTGTCATTTGCAAGGGCCATTTCTTTCTCTTCTAATTCATTCGTCTTTTTTTCAGCCTCAATTAATTTATTTTCAATATCATTTTCTAATATTTCTAATTTTTCTTTGTCATCTTTTTGGGCACTCATTATCTCGTTATTTGCATTTACAAGTTTTGTCATGCCTATTGTTTTATTAACAACATCAGTTAAAGATTCTGAATTGATCAATAATGAAAGAACGGACCCGTTTAATTGATTCACTTGCGCATTTCTGGCTTGTTTATCTATCACTTCGTCTCTACGTTCAATCTTTTGTTCAAGCTCAGTAATTTCATTTCTCAAACTGTTAAGCTCTTCTTCAAGAGAGTTTTTCTCATTTAACGCATTTTGGTATTCATTTTGTAGAGTAGAAATTCGGTTATTCAATTCTGCCAAATAAGTTTCTGCTGACTGCTGATCTTTAACAATAGTTTCGATTTCTCTATCTTTTTCTTGTATTTTTTCATCAATTGTTTGTGCAGCAGCAAAAGTACTGTTACCAAAAACTGAGAGTAAGACTACTAAAGATACTAAAATAAGCGACTTCTTCAAACTAATCTTTCACTTCTTTCCTGTTTTACTTAAAACTGTCAGAGTTCATTAATTTTATTAATCCTCCTTTCAAACTTTATATTTTTGGAAAATATTACCCTTTAAAACGAAAAACTATATCTATTAAACTCTGAAGTTAGAATTAAGGTAACTAATAGTTATGGAGGTTTTATGTAAAAATTTGAAAGCTCCATAAAAATCACATAATTGTAATGTATGATATAGAAAGTTAATATAGGAGATAATAAATATGCATAGTTTTAGAAAAATGTTAAAACCTTGGGATATTATCCTCATTATCCTGATATCAATCTCTTCATTTTCTCCCGTAGGCATTGCTGCTTGGAAAGCGTCTGTCAAAAGTGATTCAAATAAAATGACAGAAGTTATCGCAGTAGTTAAAATCGATGGGAAAATAGTAGATGAGTTTAACTTAACTACTACCAAAAAATCGTTTGAGAAAACTTATTACCCGGCCAAAGAGAAATATAACATTATTGAAGTTGCTCCTGGAAAAATTCGAGTTAAAGAAGATAACAGCCCAGACCAAGTTGCAGTTCGTACTAGTTGGATTAGTAGACCAGGTGATACGAGTATCTGTCTTCCCCATAAACTTATTATTGAAGTATTAGGTGTTGATGAAAATCCATTAATTTACTGAAATTTTTTCATGCCTACACTGCTCAACATCAATTTATCAATACAGAACTTGAATTATGGAGGATTGCTACAGATGAACAAGGATTTTGACAAACAGTCAAGTGACAAATTACAAACAAAAAAAGAGATAAAATTAGGACCATAGTTTTATCTCTTTTGATAACGATTTTTTTTAAAGGATTGGCTGTAACAGCTAATAACCAACTTAGTAACGAGTCTTTAAAAAATATAAAAGTAGAAACCGTTAATAGTTGGAACCATATGAAGAATTACAATAACAAATCTTTCAAAGACTAGATCTCTCAATTAATTGATGAGCTAATGAGAGAAGTTTTAAGAAAAAATTGTATTTGTCAACCTTGCTCTTGCAGATGAAAGTAGTTCTCTTTTTATAAAAAATTTTACCGGGAAAGAATATTTAAAAAGAAATTTTACTATATTATCACTAGGAGAATTGTTATAACGCATGATTTCAACTCTCTATTAAGTAGTCACTAAATCTATTTTATAAACTTTAAATAGTGTGGAAATACCATTTTTTTACTTAAATCAACACACTTGCAGAAATTATTACTGTTATCCATAAAATAAATCAAGGTTAATTCAACTTAAAAGAGGCTGACCCAAAAGTAACTTTTCATATTAATATCACGAAATTAACAAAACATAAATTCCCTAAAGTCAATGTTTTAACAAACTGATCTTATGGGTTTTTTTTATGATCTTAAGGCTTTTGGAAAAGCCTTAAGACCATAAAAAACGAAATCCATATTATAAAATAATTGTTTAGTTTACTAGTTCACTCTTATGTTTTACTACAATGGCGTTTTCTAGAAAAAATGATTCTATCTTTAAACTTCATTGAAAAAAACGGAGTAGAAAAATACTACTCCGAAAAAGTTATGTTATTAATTACAATAGAAATAGAGTATTTAAAGCATTTTATACAATTCTCAGAGCACTAATTTGAAATGATATTTTAATCAATCTTTAGTAGCATAGCATTTATAGCAACTATAACCGTACTCAGTGACATGAAGATAGCTCCAATAGCCGGGCTAAGAATAATACCCCAGCTTGCCAATATCCCAGCAGCCAATGGTATTGCTAAAATATTATAGCCTGCTCCCCACCATAAGTTCTGTACCATCTTTCTTTGAGTATTCTTTGCTAATGATAGAAAATGTAATATATCAGAAGGGTTACTTTTCACCAAAATAACATCTGCTGAATCTATCGCCACATCGGTCCCGGCACCAATAGCCACTCCAATGCTCGCTCTTACTAAACTTGGGGCATCATTGACTCCATCACCAACCATCATAACTATTAAGTTCTTATCTTTATATTCTTTTACAATTTTTTCTTTATCCTCTGGCATAAGTTCTGCGTGAACATCGTCGATTCCTAATTGTTTTGCAACAACTGAAGCAACTTGCTTATTATCCCCTGTTAACATTACAGGTTTAATCCCTCTGGCTTTCATTTTTTCAACCATGAGTTTTGCTTCCGGTTTTATTTGATCTCCTTGTGCTACTAGGCCAATACTCTGATCATCCAAAAGTAGAAAGCTAATTGAATTTCCTTGATTAGATAGATCATTAAACATCTGTTTATCATACGAAATACTTTTCTTGTTTAAATAAGAAACACTAACAATTTTTATATCTTTTCCATTAACTCGACCTTCCAAACCAATACCAGGTAAATTTGTTACATCTTCTGCTTTTGGAATAGTCAACTGTAGTTCATCTATCTTTTTCAATACACCAACTGAAAGTGGATGACTGGAATTTTGCTCAAGTGCTGCCATGAATTCAAGTACTTGTTCTTCAGTGTACTGAGTGCTAAATGAAAGATACTCATTAACTGCAAAATTACCCTCAGTCAAAGTTCCTGTTTTATCCATCATAATAACATCAACTTTTTTGGCAACTTCCAGTGCTTGACGGTTCTTAATCAATAAACCATTCTTCGCTCCCAGTGAAGTGGATCTAGCTGTTACTAAAGGTATAGCAAGTCCTAATGCGTGTGGACAAGCGATTATTAACACAGTAACCATTCTTTCTAGAGCTATATTCAAATCACCTGTAAGGACCATCCAAATTATGAACGCGCCAATACCGACAATCAATGCAACATAAAATAAAAGTTTTGCAACTTTATCTGATAAGGATTCCACTCTAGATTTCTCTTTCTGAGCGTTACTTACTAATTCCATAACTTGTGAAAGATAACCAGATTCTCCTGTTCCCGTTACTTCTACGGTTATTGTACCTGAACCATTTACCGATCCACCAATAACCTTATCATTCAATCCTTTTTGTACATCTTTTGACTCACCAGTTACCATAGATTCATTGACATTGGTATTTCCGGCTACAATAACTCCATCAGTTGGAATCTTTTCACCTGCTTTTACAAGTACTCTTTCTCCCACTTGAACGTCTTTCAGATCAACTTCTTTAGTATTGCCAGATTCATCTACTATTATTGCCGAGTTAGGTAGTAATTCTGCCATTTTTTGGAGCGCATTGCCAGCGTTGCTAATAGCATTCATTTCTATCCAGTGTCCTAATAGCATAATTAATATCAATGTAGCAAGCTCCCAGAAGAAATCCATTACGTGAGTATTACTCTTTGTTATATTATTAGCAATAAAAGCATATACACTGTATATGTAAGCAACAGATATACCTAATGAAATTAATGTCATCATTGCTGGATTCTTCATTTCTAATTCCATTTTAGCCCCTTTTAAAAAAGGCATGCCACCGTAAAAGAATAATATTGAAGCTAAGATTAGAACTATCCACTCAGATCCTTGAAAAGTTAATTGGAATGGCAGTTTTCCACCCATCATTGGAGATAATAGAATAATTGGGATGGAAAGAAAAAGAGATACAATGAATTTTACTTTAAGATTACCCATGTGCATTGAATGGTCCATTCCCCCATGTTCATGATTTGTATGATGCATTTTTTCATGATCATGTCCATTGTGATGATCTTCGTGATTCATGGTAGCATGATGATGTCCATTATGTTGAGAATGAGTTTCTTTATTAGACATGTTACGTTCCTCCTTAAATTCAACTTCAAAAACGACTACATTTGTAAACGATATGTTCACACTAATAATAACTGATTATTTTAGAATGTCAACTATTATACTTGCAGAAAGGATTTTGAGAAAATACAGCCCAAAAACTTTTTGGGCTGTTTTCCTATTTCAATTTAGATTTTAAATCACTTAACTCGCTACTTAAAATTTCATTTTGAGCTTTTAGATTTTCCAATTCCTTTTTCATCATTGGATCATCATTGTCACTTTTAGCAACTGAGTGCATTCCTTTCATCATAAAAATCATCATGATAGGACAAAGTAAAAGTAATAGCCACTGCATTAGATTCGCTCCTTAACTAAATTTTTTAAAATTGACACTTCTTCTTTTAATTGTTCTGTTTGTTTTCTCAAAAGTATCAATTCATGATTGGCTTCTGTATGCTTAGTATGCTCCTCTTCCTTATCATGATTATGCCCTCCATGTCCATGCCCTTTATGCATGAACATCATTGAAATGGGACAGATTAACAACAATAAAAATGGTAAATAATTAAGTATAGTTTCCATTATAGTGTTCCTCCTTATTTTTTTTTAAATAAAAATATACTAAAAGAGCGCTAAAGATCAAAGAAATAGATAGTACCTGTGCCATCCGTAAGTTTTGAGTCAACATCAAACTATCCGTTCTCAAGCCCTCTATCCAGAATCTTCCAATTGAGTACATGATAATATATACCAAGAAGAGTTGACCATTAAATGCCTTTCTCTTAATTAGTAATATCAATATGATGAGGACTCCTATATTCCATAAAGACTCATAAAGAAATGTCGGCTGTCTATAAGCTCCATCGATATACATTTGGTTTACAATAAAATTTGGCAACAAAAATCCTTTTAGAGCTTCTCTACTTATTTCACCACCATAAGCTTCTTGATTCATAAAGTTACCCCAGCGACCAATAATTTGACCGATCACAATGCTTGGAGCAACAATGTCAGCTACTTTCCAAAACGAAAGGTTTTTTTTTCTACAATAGATTACTCCTGTAGCAACCGCACCAATCAAGCCTCCATGAATAGCAAGTCCACCTTCCCATACTTTCAGAATGTCTACTGGATTTCTTATATAAGAATCTAATTCAAAAAAAACATAGTACAATCTAGCTGAAATTATAGAGACTGGCAATCCGTACAGCAATAAGTCAGAGATTACATCTTCTGATATCCCTTCTTTCTTTGCCCTTTTACTAGCAATAAAGTATCCTAACAAAATTCCGCTAACTATAAAAACAGCATACCAGTATATAGTAAACGGTCCAAAAGATATGAACACTCTATTGTATGGTTCTCTCAAAGTCATTCCTCCTTCTTGATCTTGCAATGACTATATCAGCCGATTATGGAAATTTTATGTAGAATCAAATTATTTTATATCTTTACGTCTATACATATTTTCTACATAATTCTCTATTATGATTCTCTCAAGGAGGGATGTACTATTCATATTAATCGATTGAAAATAGGATTTAGTTTTCTTACTATATTTGTCTTTGCTTTGTCGCATGCCATTTCAGTTACAATTAATTTTCCTGGTTTGCTCAAAATAAATTTGCTATTTCAAGATGCTTCAAATTTTGACATTTGGAATAGAAGTCAGGTGAATATTGATTTTAGGAATTTGATGAGCTACTTAAACAATCCTTTTCAAAAATCACTAAAATTTGATTATTTATTTCTATCTAATAGAGGAATTAATCATTTTAAAGATGTTAAATTGCTTTTCCAACTAAATTATTCCATTCTTATCTTGTCTGGATTAGTAGTATTTTGGTTATTCTACAAAAAAATCTTACTACGCGAACAAGCAAAAATAGTATCTCACTATCTTAAGATTTTTTGGATATCATTTTGTCTGATAGCATTACTATTCTTTGAAAAATCTTTTGTTGTTTTTCATGAATTATTTTTCACTAACAACGATTGGATCTTTAACTATGAAACAGATCCAATTATACTTTTCTTACCAGAATCCTTTTTTCTAGCATGTTTTGTATTAATTTTCTTGATAAATTTCTTTACGTTATCCAAAATCCACTTGCTATTTAATAAGAAAGATTTGGTTTAATAATTTAATACACTTGATGTTCCCACTAGCGAAAGGAGGATAAAAATGTCAAGTAGACAAATTCAAGTGACTAATTCTGAATTAGAAGTCCTAAAATTTATTTGGAAATCGGAACCTGTTCCATCTGGTTCTATTACACATGAAATGAAGTTATGTAATAATTGGCACCCATCTACCTCAAAAACGCTCATTAAAAGATTATTAGACAAACAAACAATTTGTTACAGTACAGTAAACAGGCGGCGCTATTATTCAGCAATAATTTCTGAACAGGAATTTTTATTATTTGAAATCCAACGAATAATGTCAGGAATGAATAGTGAATGTATTGCTGAAATAAGCAGCTATTTAGCTGAGTTGGATAACTCAAATAAAATGGAGGTAATTCATGATAACAAAACTTAATATTTATGGAATGACCTGCGCATCTTGCGCAGCAACAATAGAGAAGAGTATTGGTGAATTGAACGGGGTAAAATCAGCCAATGTCAATTTGGCTACAGAAATATTGAAATTGGAGTACGATGAAACCAAAATAAATAATCATACTATTATCAAGACAATGAAGAGTATTGGATATGATGCCGAATTACGGAGTCAAACTGAATCCACTAATTTTGGAATTAGTGGAATGACTTGTGCATCCTGTGCAAGTAAAATTGAAAAAGCAGTGTCTTCTATTGAAAATGTAACATATGCCAGTGTGAATTTAGCAACAGAAAAACTTTCACTAACTACTTCAGATCCAAATGTACTTAGCAAAGTTGATGAAGTTGTTTCAAAACTTGGCTATACTCTATATTCACTTGAGGAAAACACCGATCAGGAAGAAAAAAAGAAAAATGAGCTAAAAAATATTTGGAGACGATTCATTGTATCCACTATTTTCACAATACCCGTTTTGTATATTGCTGGTGCGCACATGCTCAATTTACCTCTTCCTCAAATAATTGATCCTATGGTAAATCCAATTACTTTCGCTTTAATACAGCTATTTCTCACTATACCTGTTATCTTTGTGAGTCATTCTTACTACACGATAGGATTTTCTTCGCTTATCAAAGGACATCCAAACATGGATTCTTTGATTGCTCTGGGTACAAGTGCTGCTTTCTCATATGGCGTTTTTGCAACTTGGCAAATCATTCAAGGAAACGATTCATATACAAATGAATTGTACTTTGAAGCAGCAGCAGTAATTTTGTCTTTGATAACTTTAGGAAAGTACCTTGAATCTTTAACAAAAGGAAAAACTTCTGAAGCTATAAAAAAACTCATGGGACTTGCACCTAAAACTGCAACAATAATTAGAGATGGCATTGAATTATCGCTTCCAATTGAAGCAGTTGTAGTGGGAGATACGATTATCACAAAACCTGGTGAAAAATTACCAGTTGATGGCATAGTTATTGATGGGAGAACTTCAATAGATGAATCCATGCTTACTGGTGAAAGCATACCTGTTGAGAAAAAAATTGGGGATAAAGTTATTGGTTCTAGTATAAATAAAAATGGATTAATTAAGTATGAAGCAACTCGAGTTGGTGAAGATACGACATTATCACAAATTATAAAATTGGTGGAAGATGCACAAACTTCTAAAGCTCCTATTGCAAAATTAGCTGATATTATTTCAGGTTATTTTGTGCCAATTGTAATTCTTGTCTCATTAGTAGCTAGCGTACTCTGGTTTATATCAGGACAGAGTATTCTATTTTCTCTAACTATTCTAATTTCAGTGCTAGTAATCGCCTGTCCTTGTGCTTTAGGTCTTGCAACACCAACTGCAATTATGGTAGGAACTGGTAAAGGAGCAGAAAATGGAATTTTAATTAAAAGTGGAGAAGCATTAGAAACTACCCATCAGTTAAAAACAATAATTTTTGATAAAACTGGAACAATAACTGAGGGGAAACCAATTGTGACCGATATCGTAACAACAGAAAATATTGACAAAAATTTCCTTTTATTTTTAGCTGCTTCTGCTGAAAAAGGTTCTGAACATCCTTTAGGTGAGGCAATTGTATTAGAAGCAAAGAAAAACAGCATTGAATTAGTTGATCCGACTTCATTCGAAGCTTTGTCTGGTTTGGGAATCAAAGCAAACTTAGATGGGCTAGACATTAGTCTTGGAAATGAAAAATATTTTGAAACCCAAAATATTGATATTAGTAAATTGAAAGAAGATTCAAACAGGCTAGCCTCTGAAGGAAAAACCCCTATGTTTATTTCAAACAATCAAATACTTCTTGGAATTATCGCCGTTGCAGACACCGTCAAACCAACTAGCATGTTTGCAATTGAACAACTAAAAAAACTAGGAATTAAAGTAATTATGTTAACAGGTGACAATAAGCGCACGGCAAAAGCAATTGCAAAACAAGTAGGTATTGATTATGTTATTAGTGAAGTATTACCTCAGGATAAAGCTCAACATGTAAAGACTTATCAGGCAGAAGGGCAAAAAGTTGCTATGGTTGGAGATGGTATTAACGATGCTCCAGCACTTGCTCAAGCAGACATAGGTATAGCAATTGGTTCTGGAACAGATATCGCAATCGAATCAGCAGATATAATATTGATGAAAGATGACCTTCAATCTGTTCCTACAGCAATTGAATTGAGCAAAAAAACAATCCGAAACATTAAGGAGAACCTCTTCTGGGCTTTTGCATATAATATATTGGGAATACCTGTAGCAATGGGAGTTTTATACATTTTTGGTGGCCCTCTTCTAAGTCCGATCATAGCTGGCGCAGCAATGAGCTTCAGTTCAGTCTCAGTACTTTTAAATGCACTTCGACTAAAAAAATTTAAACCAAGAACAAGAAAGAAGGAAACATTATGACATCATATATGCAAACTGTATCTATAGATGGAATGAAATGCACTGGTTGTGCAACAACTGTTAGAAATACATTAGAAACTAACAAGCCACTGTCTGTAGAAAAAATTGATTTGAAAAAAGGAATTGTTACTTTTAAAACGGACTCTAGATTATCTCTTACTTTAATCAATCAATTATTAAAAGATACTAAATATACAGCTACTAAAGAATTCAATTAATAAATAAAAGATGTGGAGATAATTACACAAAATCTCCACATCTTTTATTTATCCTATTTGTGAAATCAATATAGGAGGATTTTTATGAATAAACTAAGTAGAAATTGGATATTATTAATTGCTGCAATAGCATTAATACTTGGGGGATTAGGAATTTTTATTGTTCAGCAAAAAAACATTCGTACTTCCTTCTCAGATTCCCCATCAAAAGAAACAATGCAAGAAGAAAGACCTAATAGAAATACGATGGGAAATATGATGACAAACGAGCAAAATATTGAACTGAAAAATATTAGTCAGTCAGAGCAGCCCTTACTTATACCACCACTATTAGAACCTGATTCAGAAAATGATGAAAATATATCTTATAATATAACTGCCAAAGAGGGCGAGTTTCAAATCAAAGAAGGGAAAAAAACAAAAACTTTAGGTTATAATGGTGACTTTCTAGGCCCTGTCATCAGAATGAAAAAAGGCCAAAAAGTGACATTAATAACTACCAATGAAATGAAGTCTAAAACTTCATTTCATTGGCATGGCTTAAAAATCCCTTCCGAAGTTGATGGTGGACCCCATCAAGTCGTAGAACCAGGAGAGAAAAAAGTGATTTCTTTCACTGTCGACCAGGATGCCTCTACACTATGGTTCCACCCACATCCCGAAGGAGAAACTGCATCACAAGTCTATAAAGGTTTGGCAGGATTAATGTATATAGATGATGAAAATTCAGATTCTTTAAATCTTCCAGACAATTATGGAAAGGATGATATTCCGCTAATAGTTCAAGATAAATCATTTGATTCCGATAACCAAATTGATTATGAAACCGATTTTTATTCGGATGGCACCCAAGGAGATACTTTGCTTGTAAATGGCACTATCAATCCTTATATTGAAGTAAATAGTAGATGGATGAGGTATCGAATAATCAGTGGTTCCAACTCAAGAAATTTTACCTTTTCCTTAAAAGATAATCAACCATTTTACCAGATAGCATCAGATGGAGGTCTACTAAATTCTTCTACTAAATTGACTTCATTAACGCTATCACCCGGAGAACGTGCTGAAATTTTAGTAGATACTAATGATTACAAAAATGGTGATACTCTAAAATTATTGGCAAACAACACAGTTGCACTGACGATGAAAATAAATAAAAATAAATCGAATACCACCTTTGAGCCTTCAAAGAAGCTTAATTCTATAAAAGACATAGATACAGAAAATTTGGATAAACTAGATAGACAAAAAATAGATCTAAAAGGTATGTCGCATATGGTAAGTATTAATAATAAACAGTTTGATGCAGATAGAATTGATCTCTACAAAAGAGTGAACACTCAAGAAGTCTGGGAAGTAAACAACATTTCTGGCATGATGGGCGGTATGATCCACCCCTTTCATATTCACGGTGTCCAGTTTCAAATTATCTCAAGAAACGGACAGCTCCCACAAGCTAATGAACGTGGATGGAAAGATACTGTTTTAGTAAATCCAGAGGAAACAGTTGAGCTACTCGTAGAATTCGACCATGAAGGTGTTTTCATGTATCATTGTCATATATTAGAACATGAGGAATATGGAATGATGGGACAAATGGAAATAAAATAAATGTAGTAAAGGAAAGATTTTATATGAAAATTTTAATTGTGGATGATGAGACTAAAATATTGGAAATCATTGACGCATATCTAGTCGCTAACAAATTCTCAGTTTATAAAGCAACAAATGGATCTATGGCATTAAGTAAGTTTGAATCTATTAATCCCGATTTGGTTGTATTAGATTTAATGTTACCCGATACGGATGGATTAACTGTTTGTAGAAAAATCAGAGAAAGTTCAAACATCCCGATCATTATGCTAACTGCCAAATCTGATGAAGAGGATATACTTACAGGACTTCAATTGGGCGCAGATGATTACATGGTAAAACCTTTTAGCCCTAAAGAATTAGTTGCAAGAATTCAAACAGTTTTACGCAGATCTGAGACATTAACGAATCCCAATAAACTCTCCATCAATAAGGGGGAGTTACTGATTTACCCAGAGAGTCGTCAAGTATATCTTCATCAAATTGAACTTAATCTTACAACAACGGAATTTGATATTCTATATACTTTAGCTTCTACTCCCAATAAAGTTTTTTCTAGAGGTGATTTGATAGAGAAAATTAAAGGAACAGAATTTGATGGATTAGATCGGAGCATTGACTCTCATATAAAAAATCTAAGACACAAAATTGAGGCTGATCCTAAAACGCCTAACTATATATTAACAGTGCATGGAACTGGTTATAGATTTGGTTATCAAAAATGAAAAAACGAACGATCAGAACGCAACTAACTGTTTCCTTTTTAGTAATAGCTACTCTAATTATAGGTTCCTTAAGCTTGATTACACTTGGCCTAACTAATAATCATTTCAGTAAATATGTAAACGAGCGACAAGAGGACTTGCTAAATCAATATGTAAACACAATTGATTTGCTTTGGATAAATAACAATGATACTTGGAATCTTGATGAACTCTCTACTCTCTCTGATAAAGCAATTGAAAGTAATTTCTATTTTTCTATAGAAGATAAACAACAAAATACCATTTGGGAACTTCAAGGAAAAAAATTGGAAGCAGCACAAATAAAGTTAAAAGAAAACGCGTTAAGAGTATCTGAAACAAAAAGTGTAGAACTAGATAAGACCATTACAGTAACAAAAGATTTGATTAGTAATGATAAAGTATTTGGTGTAATAACATTTTATTATTTGGGGCCATTTGCATATACTGAACATGATGCAATGTTCATTTCAAGTATGAAGCAAAGTCTAATGTATGTAGCTTTTACTGCCTTTCTTGTTTCATTTATCTTTGCATCATGGATATCAAAAAGATTGGGCCTGCCTCTAAAACATGTAAGTGATTTGACACATCAACTAACACGAGGAGAATATTCATTAAAAATCCCACAAGAGACTTCAATCATTGAAATTAATTCGCTAATTGATTCATTAAACGATTTGAGTAGCCAACTTGAAAAACAAGCGGGTCTCCGCAAAAGATTAACTACGGATATTTCTCATGAATTACGTACTCCATTAGCTACTTTAAAAGGAAATATTGAAGCTATGATTGATGGAGTTTGGGAGCTAACTCCTGATCGTTTGCAGTCTTGTTATGATGAAGTAGATCGCTTAACTCGCCTAATAAAAAATATTGAACTAGTCAACAAAATCGAGACAAATTATGATAATTTGGAAAAAACTAATTTTGATTTATATCAACTTTGTGAATCTGTTATAGATAATTTTGCAAGTAAAATTGAAGAAAAAGCCCTAACTGTGAATGTACATGGCGAAAAAGTTAATCTTTTTGCAGATAAAGATAAAATAAATCAAGTACTAACAAACCTGTTAAGTAATGCCATCAAATTCACTCAAAAAGAAGGGAAAATAACATTCACAGTGAAGAAAGAAAACAAAAATGCTCTTTTGATTATTGAAGATAATGGCATTGGCATTGAAATTGATCAATTGACTCATATATTTGATCGATTTTATATGGCCGATCCTTCTAGGAGCAGAAATTTGGGTGGACAAGGTATTGGGCTTGCAATTGTAAAAAGTGTTGTAGAAGCACATAATGGTACTATTGAAGCAAAAAGTAATTTAGGATTAGGAACAATCTTTACTATTAGCATTCCTTTGTAATAAACCAGATGGAAAGGTGGTGAATTTATTGTTTCAACAACATCTAAAAATTTACAATTTGATTTGCGAATGCTGGGCTAAAAAGATATTTTATCAATTAATTTTTCTTGAACAAGTTGATAAAATACTTTTGGACATACAAACACGCTCTGTAATCGTATTCTCAAAAACACGTTTATCGATTGAATCTTTTGAGGAGGCCCTTCAAACAAAACATTTTTTGGATTTTGAAATAGTCAGTGATTAACAAAAATTAATTATTATGGAGGTATTTCATGAAACGAAATATTAGTATTATATTCCTTAGCCTAGGTACAATTTTAACCCTGGCAGCTTGCTCCACTCCTAATACAACGAAATCATCTACAACTTCTTCTGAAAAAAATGAAACGACAATTAGTAGTACTATGGACAGTATGGCTGGAATGAATCATGATGGTGTTGTTCCTGATGGTATGAAAGACGACTCTAACCCAAAGTTTCCAATAGGAAGTTCTATTATATTATTGGACGATCATATGGATGGAATGAATGGTGCTGAGGGATATGTTGTAGGAGCTTACAAAACTACAATCTATGAAGTGAGTTATGATCCTACAAATGGTGGAGAAAAAGTAAGTAATCATAAATGGGTTGTACAAGAAGAACTCAAAGACCCAAGCAATATTGCAGCAAAGGGTGATACAGTCATATTGAACGCTGAACATATGGACGGAATGATGGGTGCAACTGCGACTGTTGATGATGCTATTAACGGTACAGTATACGTAGTTGACTACACACCAACCAATGGTGATGAGATGGTAAAAAATCACATGTGGGTAACTGAAGATGAAATAAAAATTAATGAGAAAGGAGAATAAAAAATGACAAAAAAAGCGAAAATATTGTTTATTAGTATGAGCATTCTATCATTAATTGGATTATTTAGCCTATTTAATCTTGGATATTCAGCACTAGCAAATTTATCCAGTTCTAAATATGAGAACCGAACAGTTCGAAACGGTAATATGATGTCACAACTCAATTCCAATAACTATTCGGATCGTTGTAACAATAGGAATAGTTTACAGTAACCCCTTACAATGGAGTAGAATAAAACTAACTAAATGAGCTTTATTCTACTCTTTTACAATCAATAAGTTTATTAAAATGAAGCCCGTTCTAAAAAAATCAATCCTCATTACCAAACACTTTAGACTAGCATGATGATTAAAATAAAATAATGATCCTTTCAGATAAGAATTCGTCAAGAAATCTTTTTTAGTCTTTGAAAATACCTTCTTCATTTCTAATTACTAAATTAAAACAATTGGACAACTCATTTTCTTTTGATGAGCAACTAGTTTATAGGAATCTTATCAAGAATTTATTGAATCTATCTAATAAGCAATACCAATTATTTTCCAATTCTCTACTTCTTGTAAAATGATATTGTATTCAAAATTATGCATTATTTTAGATGTATTATTGAGATATTTCACTACAACTATTGTCTGAATTACATCTCCTTTTCGTTGATAGATAGGACTAACTAATTCTACAAAATTTAAGTTACTATTGATTGGTTGCATTACATCATTCTCTACATAATACTCAAGTTCTTTTGCTGACGCTGTTGGATAAATCTTGAAAAATGTCTCTAAAAACTCGGTGATTTCTTCAGTCGTTTTAGCATCAATTTCTGAATCATTTTCTACTTGTTTTATTTCATATTTCACTTTCTCTGGTTTTCCAATCATTGTGGGCAAGCTGGACACAATATGGTTGCCTTTCTTATCTTCATATATTGTCACTCGATATGCAGATGAAACTTGCTGTACTTTTTTCCCTTCTGTAATCTTTTGATCTACTAAAAATGAAACAACAAATTCTTCCAAGTGTTTTTCCACATTAATAATTTTGACTGACTGTACCTCAGAACTAGTGGGAATATCCGCTCGAACCATATCTTGACTTAAAGTCACCCCTTCCTCAGTCAGATATTGTTCAAGATTATCCATTCTCTTTTCAATGACTTCTTTATCATTCTTCCATGAAAAATACTCTTTCGCAAAATCCATCGTGAAATTTTCAACTCCAGAAGTATTCACTATTTTTTCTTTCACAACCACTTTCTCATGAGCCGTGTGCTGATCAATCGCCGTGAAATTTTTGTATATTCCAAAAGTGAGACTGCAAAACAATAAAAACCAAAGGGCAAGCACCATTTTTCGATGCTTGCCCACTGTAATTACTCGTTCTTTCTTCTTTTTTGGAATCTTCTCCTTCTGGCTTCGTTCAATTTTTATCTTCATGTTCATTCCTCTTTTCTCTTATTTATATCGCCCTGCTCCAATAAGATGCTGCTGCCAATAGGGTTCTGTAAGATTCATCCAGCCCACTGGATCTCCCGCATGAAACATCCGATTCTCTCCTGCATAAATTCCGACATGAGTCACGTAAGTACCTGCATCATAAGTTGAGTGAAAGAAAACCAAATCACCTGGTTTGGCATCTTTTAGGTCAATATGAGTCATGGCATCATACTGATCCTGTGCCACTCGTGGAAGTTTCAGGCCAACTTTGGCGTAACACCATTGAGTCAAGCCACTACAATCAAAACCAGTTTCCGGACTCGAACCGCCAAATACATAAGCGGTTCCTTCATATTTAAAAGCTTCATCAAAGATCTTTTGTACGGTTTCGTCATCAAATTTACTAGTGGTGAGATATTGTTTTACCAACAAACAATAAAACATATTCCCATAGTTATAACGCCACCCACCATTTTCCTTAATCGCGATTGGATTGGGGTAATCAACTTTTTGACCACCTGATTTTTCTTTTGAAAAGAATTCCGCCAAAGCAAAACTATGCTTCTTTCCATTTTTTGCGACGTGATCTATATAGCCGCCACCATAATTATAGGCTTGGATAATACTATCTTGATCACAACCTAACTCTTTGGCTCGTTTAACCAAGGAAGCAAAATAGAGACACCCCTGTTTAATGGATGCCTCAGTACTTAATGAATTAGGTGGTAAGCCAGCTGATTCAGAGCTTTGCATCACATCTTTTGCTGTACCACCCGACTCCACTTGAATAATTGCCAAAAGAATCGGTACATAATCTGAAATGTCCGATTCCTTGGCATACTTTTCTACCAGTGACCGATGCTTTAAAACTTCCTCAGAGACACTACTGCCACCGGGAGAGGTACCAGAACTGTTGCTTCCTTCACTATCCTCACCAAATAATAAGCCGACACACAACAAGATGCCCATAAGAGAAATCGTCAGGATTGATAACGAGATTGTACTCAATTTTCTTATGGTCATTTAGACTCACCCGACCTTGGTTTTGGACGAGTTTTTATTCTTCTTTGTACTTTTCGATTGCCTGCTTTTGCAAGAATGGATCGCTTCTTCGCCTGTTGGATAGGAGTCACTTTTCTTACTGGTTGATTGTTTTCTTTCGTACTCAATTTTTGATTTGAGAGTCTTCGTTTGATTTCAGGATTCGAATTTACTTTTACAATTCGATTAGCCGGTGCATTCTTTGGTATCTTACTTTTCTGAGATTTGGATTCCTCTTTTATCGGAACATTGGTCCTACCTTTTCTATGACGATTTGCTAGATCTCCCAATACTTTCCGCTTTTCAGCCATTTTTTCATCTCTACGTTGTCGTTGTTTTTCTCGCAACTCCGCTCGATTCGCTTTTTCTTGGACAAGTCCACGCTTGAATTCTTCTGGTGCTTTTTTCGTCTTTTCGATTTCTTTATGCAGATTGTATTTCAAATTAGTTGGCGTATTCCGCACTTGATCCTTTGCTCGTTGTGCTTTGTCTTTTACCATTGATTGGGTATCTAGTACCTTGCCGATTTTTCTTCCGGTCAAATTCATTCGAGATTGTTTCTTATTTATTGAAATTGGATTTTCCTTATTCGGGTCAGATATTACCTCTTTATTGTTAGATAATGATGGATTCTTTCGTGGAGAAAAACCAGGAGACTTCAATCTGGATATTGATTGATCTTTTGCTAGTTTTCCGCCAACTGCTGCACCACCACCAAAAGCCAATGTTCGCCCTACATTTCGATTAAGTTGCCGTAACTTTCGATTCATTAACATTTGAGGTTTTCGCATGACGCGCCTTCCCATTGACTGGCTATCATTGCTTTGAAGGTTGAACATGCTCATAATGTCCCCTAATTTGAAATAGATTCCAGCAAAAGTCACAATTTGCAGAAAGGCCACCATAAAGAAAGGATAGGTTGCCGAAATATTGAAAAACATGGTGGAAACACTAAATGCAGTCGTAATCACCAACGTAACTCCAGCTCGCATCATAATCGTATTGAACAAATGAATGATTGCTTTCTTCCCCAAACTTTCATAAGTCGGCAACATGGACAGTAAGAAACTAATGGGCAGAAACATCGCAAAGATAATGAAGAGAATTTGCGAGAATAACATAATCCCTGTCAGTAGAAAAACAAAGAAGGAGATACCAATGTTGAACAACACCAAAAAGACCACGGTCCCTAATCGGTTCATGGTCTTGGTGATACTTAGATTCGCATTGTCGTTTTCTTCAATTTCCGCTTTGACTGCCTCTTCTCGATCCTTACCTTTCTTTTCATCTGGACTGACAGATAAAATCTTGTTGACTCGCTCCTCCCCAATTTCTTCAATATTGGAATCACCAAATTGCAACAGTAGCCATGGTTGTTGTACTTGAATGGAAAACAAGCTATCCCGGATCAAATCCACACTATCTTTTCCTTGGCTTTCCGAATTGGGGACCACAATCTCGGTTCCAAGGCTAAGAGCAGCTTCACTAACATCCGAGCTAAAGTCATTGATTTTCGTAATATAGGTAGGCGCATAAGCAATAAACGATCCTGAGAGTAGAAAGATTATCACAAAATTAATCACAGCCCGGACTGCTTTCGTAGTTTCTCGTTTTAATAATCCGGTATACGTCACATAAGCTCCTAGAACCAAAATCATCAATAATAGAAACCCAAAGTAAAATCCCGAGGTCTGGAGCCCATTTTCGTTTATGCCAGCGAGTGTTTGAATATTCTTCCCAATACTTTCCGCCGTATCTGAAATGAAATCTAACTTATAGGCTTCTTGAACCACATAACCCCTGGCATTCGACAGATACAAACTAACCGTCCAAATAAAATTGGTAATGGCATAAAGGCCATACATCACGCTCTTGCCTAAGCCATCCCCCCAATTCCAAGGCAGCCAATCCCAAGAACTATCAACAAAGAAATCTAATTGGTAGTTGTTTAGAGAATATTGGGAATAAAGATTTCCGGCTTTCACTGTATCATCAACAAGTCCCGTTGCCTCCGCCACCGTCCCAACTAAGCTCAAAAGAATGATAAGAGAAATTAGACTAACCAAAACAATTCCCACACTCCGAAAAAGTTTCTTTTTCATCCCCTCACTCCATTCTCTCTTGAACCGGCGGACGGGTATCAAAGGCATGGAAGAGTTCTTCAAAGACAGGATGGACTTGAACCACAC
>NZ_JBDGBK010000035.1:0-29370 GCF_040910045.1 Enterococcus sp. RTP21361st1_A6_RTP21361_211029
AAAAAATAAAGAGCAGGCCCAAGATTTAGTCAGTGAGGCGTTTCTCGTCATAGCGGAATCTCTCGATGAGCTAAACGAAAAGCAAATCAACTATTTTTTACTAAAAATAATCAAAAATCGCTTCATTGACTGGACGCGTAAACAAACGGTGGCACATCGATGGCGAAAGTTTCCTTCACACGTTTTTCAAGCAGAAAGCCAACAGTTGTCTACCCCATTGGAAGAAATAATAGGACAAGAGAGAAAAAGAGCATTGTATCGCAGTATTGAGAAATTACCTAAAGATACGCGAGAAGTGATTTTACTATACTATTTTTTGGAGTGGCGAATTGAGGAAATTGCAACGTATAAAGAATGGAGCTACACGCAAGCGAAGAATCGTTTGTATCGAGGAAGACAATTACTTAAGGAGGAATTAACAAATGAATGAACCATTTCACTTTGAACAATTGCAAAGGAAAATCAAACAACAACGTTACAAACGAGGGATTTTCTTTCTTTTTGCAGCTGTTGTACTGACAATTGCAGTTTTACTTGTAATGCCAAAATTTGTTGACCTCTTTTTCTATGATCCTCGGCAAAGTAGTCTACAAGTAAATCAAGATAGTTACATCATGAATCGTCAAATCAATAACGAGTTAACGACGCAAAATCATTTTCTATCGAAGTATGAAATACGTTCATTAGGTTTTGGCAGTTATGAGGTGACAGAAGTTTATCAAAATCTCGATCAGAATCATTCTACGATTCAGACAGTAACGATCGATAAAAATCACTTGCTGAAGAATTATCTCTCTAATTCGCAAAAAAAAGATTTTCTTTTTGAATCACGTATGCGAGATTCATCGAGTCTTGAATTCTCTGAGAATCAGACAATGAAGCAGAACCTTTTGAACAATTTAAAAAAATTGCCCAAAAGCACTTCATTGATCACCACATTAATTTTTGAGAAAGACTTATCTTTGGAAGAATTGAGAGACTGGCAGATGTATCAAATACCCAAAGGAGAAATTCTCTGGACAGCTGTTCGAACAGGGGGGGCAACTGGAAATCAAGATTTTCAGCCGCTTGGGTTTTCCAATAGTTTTTCTCGTGTAGTCCCAGAAGAAAAGACACTTGAAGAGAGTTTTTTAAAAGACTTTCCTTTTCTGGATTTATCAGAAGCAACTAGCAAACAACAATCAGACTATTCAGAAACAGAACAATCCGCTGCGCATTTTGAATCGATGTTGAAATACTTACTAACCCAGAAAGACTTTTTAGCCTTGGAATCGAATGACGCGCGTGATATTCTATCTGTTGAACAAATTGAAACAGCGTTGACCTACATTCAAAAAAACGGTGTACAAACCTATGGAATTTCAGCACGCATGTCCGTAGATGCACTGATTACCCTTCTTGAAAGCGGTGAAAACATTTTAACGGCGCGTGTGATGGAGACGAATTTGTTTTCTTTGATAGACCAGATTAACGAGGATTAAAGAATGTCTAAAAGCAATCTGTCTTTTTTTGTATAAATTTTTTTCATTCTTTTCGCTTTTCTGGGAAGTTTGCTATAATAATACAGAACAAGAAAGTGGGGAGAAAGAATGTTAAGAGTTGAAAAATTAAGAGAAGCAATGAGAAAAGATGCCGTTGATGGTTTTTTGATCACGAGCCCATACAATTTGCGTTATTTGACTAATTTTACCGGCACGACTGGTTTAGCTGTCATTACATTGGAAAAAGCTTTTTTCGTTACTGATTTTCGTTATACAGAGCAAGCGGCTGCTCAAGCACAAGGATTTGAAATCGTAAAAAATAGCGGACCGATTTTTGAAGAAGTTGCGGCTATTTGCGAAAAAGAAGAGATCAATGTTTTGGCTTTCGAAGAAAGTTACGTCAGCTTTTCTGATTATTCGGTCTTGGAGGAGATTATTGAAGAATCTTCATTGGCTCCTGTTTCAGGTATGATCGAAGCATTGCGGGAAGTCAAAGATGAGTCAGAAATCGCGTTGATCCAACAAGCTTGCCATATTGCGGATCAAGGATTTGAACATATTTTGAAAATGATCCGTCCCGGAATGTCAGAAATAGAAGTAGCCAATCAACTTGACTTTTTCATGCGTTCTTTGGGCGCTACAAGCGTTTCTTTTGATACAATCGTTGCCAGTGGATTACGTTCAGCTATGCCCCATGGGGTAGCTAGTGAAAAAGTAATTGAACAAGGAGATTTGATCACTCTGGATTTTGGTTGCTACTATCAAGGATATGTTTCTGATATGACTCGGACGTTCGCCGTAGGTGATCCCGGAGACAAATTAAAAGAAATTTATCGAATCGTCCTTGAAGCTCAAGAAAAAGTTTTAGCTGCAGCCAAACCGGGCATGACAGGAATTGAATTAGATGCAATCGCACGTGATCATATTGCTTCATTCGGCTATGGAGAAGCTTTCGGACATTCAACGGGTCACGGAATCGGTCTAGAGATCCATGAAGGACCAAACGTCTCTTTCCGAGCAGACAAAGCATTTGTTACGGGCAACGTCATTACAGACGAACCGGGAATTTATCTTCCAGGTATCGGCGGCGTTCGAATCGAAGATGATTTGTTGATCACAGAAACTGGTAATCAAGTTTTGACGCATTCTCCTAAAGAATTGATCATCTTGTAAATCAACATCCTCGTTTATTTCAGAAAATTCATTGAGAATAGTGGGTTATTATAGATTCTCAGTGCAGAAAATGATAAACTTAGGGCGAGAAGAAACCTCTATACAAATGAAACTGTCTATCCAAGTCATGACTTATTGAGACGAAACATATCGTGAAGGGATAGATAACAATGTGTGGAAGTTTAGAATGGAGGCAAAACTTATGAATGAAGATAAAAATCTAGTCTTAGACGCAAGTCCTGAATTAGGCGAAATTGTGATCGCACCAGAAGTCATCGAGATCATTATTGGTATCGCAGCATCTAAAGTGGAAGGTGTCTATGGGATGCGGGGGACATTAGCCAATAGTGTGACTGAATTGCTTGGACGCTCCGCGCATGGCAAAGGGGTCTACTTGACAATCGATGAAACTGGGATCAAGGTTGATCTTTATTGCTATCTAAGCTATGGCGTTTCTGTGCCTAAAGTAGCAATGGAAATTCAAGATCGAGTGAAACAGCAAGTATTGTTCATGACAGATGTTCACTTAGCGGAAGTCAATGTACATGTGGTAGCTGTAGTACCAGAAAAGATTGAGCAACCTGATATTGAAGAATTATTCGGAAACGACGAGGAAGAAAATGAGTAAAGAATTATCACGTCACGAGATTCGGAAAATGGCTCTGCAAGCCTTATTTCCTTTAGATTTTAATAAAGATTTAACGAAACAAGATGCGATCATGCATGCAATTGAGTTGGAACACCATGAGCTGATTGATGAAGAACAGGAACACTTCGTTCCAGCGTATTTGGATCAACTTGTAGCAGGGGTATGTCAGTACAAAGAAGCGTTGGATGAAGTGATCCAGTCCCATTTAAAATCCGGTTGGAAGATCCAACGATTATCAAAAATGGATGTAACGATTTTACGAATTGCATTATATGAAATGGTGTATGTTGACAATGTTCCTAATCGAGTCGCGTTAAATGAAGCCATTGAATTAGCCAAAACATTCAGTGATGACCAATCAAGAAAATTTGTGAATGGTATTTTGTCTAATGTGAACAGTGAAATTGAAAGTAAGAATGACTAGTTAATCAAAACAGCCTCAGCTAAAAGCTGAGGCTGTTTTTTGGTTATTTGCGATACAATGCCATAGTTGTTATTAAGTTGGTTGAGGTGAAAAACTGGATCTTTCTACAGAGAGAAGTGTTAATAAAAGTAATTTTTTCAAAAAAACAGCTGAAAAATAAAAATAAAAGCGATATTTTGAATAAAAGTATTGACTTTAGAATATTCTGACGATTTAATTGAAAGTAATAATTGAAAGGAGTCAGAAAAAATGAAAATTATTTCAGCGGATAATGGGAAAGAATTTGAAACGATATTTGATTCATTGAATCAAACCAACGGAAAGGTTCAAATGGGAGTGGTTCGGTTAGCTCCAGGTGAGAAAAGACCATTAGAGGGATTTGCACGTCACACACAAGATGAATTTTCCTATGTGATCAAAGGAAGCGCTCATACAGTTTTAGAAGACGGAACAGATCTCACTGGAAATCCGGGAGACTGTCAATGGATCGAAGCCGGAGAAGGGCATATCAACTACAATGATGGCACAGAAACGGCTGAGGTTGTGTGGTTTTTGGTGGAACGATAAAAAAGGAGGAAAAGAATGAGAAAAGGATTTAACAGATTGTTGGGGTTGATAGTAGCAATGATATTTTTGACTGGATGTACAGCAGGTACAACAACAAAGCAGAAAGAAGATTCAGCCTCTCAAGTGATTCGACTAATGTCTATGACAGAGCTAACTTCATTGGATCCGGCTGCCATGTTGGACTTCCCAGATGCAATTATTCAAACAGCCACTTTTGAAGGCTTATATCTATTGGATGAAAAGGATGAAGTGCAGCCGGGTGTAGCAGTTGATTTACCGGAAATTTCGTCTGACGGCAAAACTTATCGCTTTAGGTTACGCGAAAATGCACAATGGAGCAATGGGGATCCGGTGACAGCGAATGACTTTGAATATGCTTGGAAACGGATGATTGATCCTGAAAATGCATTTCAGTATAGTTTCTTGATGAATGGATTGATCGAAAATGCGGAAGAAATTGCCCGTGGTGATCAGTCGGCGGATACGCTAGGTGTTGAAGCAAAGGATGACTATACATTAGAAGTCCGTCTTACACAACCAGCTCCGTATTTTACTTCCTTGATGGTTTTTCCGATTTTCTTTCCTCAAAATCAATCGGTTGTCGAAAAATTTGGACAGGAATATGGGACAGCCAGCGACAAAATTGTTTATAATGGACCATTTGTTGTAAAAAACTGGCAGCAAACTGAGATGAATTGGGATTTAGCCAAGAATGAATCTTATTGGGATCAAGAAGCTATTCTGGCAGAAGAGATCCATTATGATGTGGTAAAAGAATCTGCAACCGCGCTAAATCTTTATGAAGATGGACAGTTGGATGTCGCAATCATCAGTGGAGAGATCGCCAAACAAATGCAGTCAAGTGACCAATTTGCCTCTTATCCTTCGGCAACGATGAATTATATCCGGTTAAATCAAGAAAGAAAGGGACAACCGACACCTTTACAAAATGAAAATTTACGAAAAGCTCTCGCATTGGCCATTGATAAAGAGAATCTTGTCAATAATATTATGGCAGATGGATCCAAACCCTTGAATGGCGCGATCACAGAAGGCTTTGTCGCTAATCCTGATACTGGCGTGGACTTTCGTGAGGAAGCCGGTGATTTGATGGCCTATGATAAAGAAAAAGCGCTAGCCTATTGGGAACAGGCAAAAGCAGAATTAGGCGATGAAATCGAGCTTGATCTGTTAACGACTGATGATGGTTCCTACAAAAAAATGGGTGAGAGTATCCAATGGAGTTTGGAGGACCTCTTTACTGGTTTGAAGGTCAATATGCGCTCGCTGCCAGCCGAAACAGCGTTGAATCTTGCTAGTGAAAGCGACTATGATTTGTTCCTAATTTATTGGACTCCCGATTACCAAGATCCTTATTCTACACTTAAGATGATGTATAGCGGAAACAATCGCCATTACTCGAATCCTTTTTATGACCGCTTATTGGATGATGCCAGCACTACCTATGCTCTTGATGAGAACAAGCGATGGGAAACGATGATTGCAGCCGAAAAAGAACTGATGGAAACAACTGCCGGTATGATCGTTATCAGCCAAAATCAAAACTCAGTGTTACAAAATCCTTCAATCTCAGGATTAAACTATCACACTTTTGCGGCACCGATGACTCTCAGAAACCTTGTGAAAAATGAGTGAAGAATAGCTGATCAATCAGACTCATTATATCAAAACTGCGGGTTTTGAATTGATTAGGTTTCTACAAATAAATAGTGAAAACTAGGCAGTCCTTTTGCAAAAGAGGCTGCCTTTATTGTTCTGTGTGAGTCTTTGGTTAAGCAGTTGCAATGAGAAAATGCTATGATACTAGAGATGGGAAACGATGATTTTCCTACCAGAAATCATTTTTCTTCAAAGCGAACTATGCTAGAATAGAAAAAAGTCAGAGGAGTTGTCAAGATGGGTATTTTGATTAATGGAAAAGAATTAGCAGAAAAAATGCAAGCAGATCTTACTGCAGAAACCGCCCTTTTAAAAGAACAAGGAATTGTTCCCGGCTTAGTTGTTCTACTGGTAGGGGAAGATAAAGCAAGTCAAACGTATGTGCGAAACAAAGAACTGGCTGCGGCAAGAATCGGCATACGATCTAAAGTTGAACATTATCCCGAGTCGATAACTGAAGAAGAACTACTTAGTGAAATCGACAAGTACAATCAGGACCCAGACTTTCATGGTATCTTAGTCCAGCTGCCACTGCCAAAACAAATCGATGAAGAGAAAGTGTTGCTAGCTATCCGACCTGAAAAAGATGTCGATGGTTTCCATCCTATCAACCTTGGTAAATTGTTTGCTGGTGTTCCCGATCGAATCCCTTGCACCCCTTACGGTATTATGAAAATGTTTGAAGCGTATGATATTCCACTTGAAGGTAAAAATGCATTAGTGATCGGCCGAAGCAATATCGTAGGCAAACCGATGGCACATTTGCTTCTCGGTAAAAATGCTACCGTCACGATCGCACATTCAAAAACACAGAATTTACCAGCATTGGCTAGACAAGCCGATATCTTAGTGGTTGCGATTGGACGCGGTCATTTTGTAACTAAAGAATTTGTGAAAGAAGGAGCAGTCGTTATTGATGTAGGAATGAATCGTGATGAGGCAGGAAAATTGATTGGGGATGTGAAATTTGCTGAAGTTGAACCTATCGCAAGCTATATCACGCCAGTTCCACGAGGCGTCGGACCAATGACGATCACGATGCTGATGGCACAAACCTTAGCAGCGGCAAAGGAGACTGTAAAGAGATAACATGGCACAACAATATTTAACTGTGACCGCATTGACCAAATACTTGAAACGCAAGTTTGATGCTGATCCTTACTTGGAACGGGTCTATTTGACTGGAGAAATCTCCAATTTTCGCAGACGGCCAAACCATCAATATTTTAGCTTAAAAGACGATGGCGCAAAAATTTCGACAGTCATGTTCAAGGGAGCTTTTGACAAGCTGCGATTTCAGCCGGAAGAAGGAATGAAAGTGTTGGCTGTTGGCCGCATTTCACTCTATGAGGCCAGCGGAAATTATCAGATGTACATTGAACACATGGAACCTGACGGAGTGGGGGCGTTGTATCAAGCCTACGAACAACTTAAGAAAAAATTAGCAGAAGAAGGGCTATTTTCAGCTCCCAAAAAAATCCTTCCACGATTTCCAAAACGAATCGCGGTACTTACAAGCCCCAGTGGCGCAGTGATTCGGGATATTATCACCACTGCGCAGCGGCGCTATCCGATTGCCGAAATCGTCTTGTTTCCAACCGTAGTCCAAGGAGACAAGGCAGCAGATGATGTAGTAAAAAATATCCAACGAGTAGAAGCAGATGGCACCTTCGATACAATGATTATTGGCCGCGGCGGAGGTTCTATCGAAGATCTCTGGCCATTTAATGAAGAACGCGTTGCACGTGCCATATTCGCTGCCGAGACACCAGTCATTTCTTCTGTGGGACATGAGACAGATACCACCATCGCTGATTTAGTGGCTGATGTACGAGCAGCCACACCAACTGCTGCTGCTGAATTAGCAGTGCCAGTTCTTTCAGAAGAAATTTTACGGATCGAAGAGAAGCAAACAAGGCTTGAACAAGCATTTATGTATCAAATCCAGCGGAAACAAGAACGTTTCCAACGGGCAGTAGGTTCTTATATTTTTCGTCAACCAGAGCGCTTATATGAGGCCCAAGCGATTAAGCTGGATCAGTTGCAGCAACGAATGAATCAATCGTTGCAAACACAGCTCTATGATAAAGAGAAGGTGGCCAGTCAGTTGATTCATCGTTTGGAACAACAGCTACCTAAGGCACGGCTATCAGCTGCAGGACAAGAAGTTACTTATTTAACGCAACGACTAGAAAAAGCCATTCAACTTAGCGTTGAAAAAAAAGAACAGCGATTTTTAAGTGCTCTCCAATCGTTAGATCTTTTGAGCCCTCTAAAAATCATGGGACGAGGCTACAGTTTTACGACGAAAGACGAGCAAGTCGTTAAAACCATCGCAGATATTGAAGCTGGTGATGAGTTGAACGTCCATTATCAAGATGGTCAAGCGCTTGTTAAAGTTATTGCAACAGAAGGAGAAGATCATGGCAAATCCAACATTTGAAGAATCATTACAAGAATTAGAACAAATCGTTACTCGGCTGGAACAAGGCGATGTACCATTAGAAGAAGCTCTTGACGCTTTTCAAAAGGGAATGGTATTAAGCAAACAGTGCAAAGATACATTGGCTAAAGCAGAAAAATCATTAACAAAAATGATGACTGAAAACAATGAAGAAGTTCTTTTTGATGAGGAAGACTAATGGATAACATGCAACAATTTCAAGAAAAATATCTTTCGGAGATCGAAGCTGTGATTGTTCGATTTCTAGAAGAGCATACAAGTGATCAAACGTTGAAAGATAGTATGCTCTACTCCATTCATGCTGGCGGTAAACGAATTCGTCCACTGCTGTTGACAGCGACCGTTGCTTCTTTCCATAAGTCAATGACTTTGGGAGTATACCAGACTGCAGCAGCCCTAGAGATGATTCATACCTATTCACTGATTCATGATGATTTGCCGGCGATGGACGATGACGCCTTGCGACGAGGCAAACCAACAAACCATAAAGTCTATGGAGAAGCACTAGCAATCCTTGCTGGGGACGGTCTATTGACTGCTGCGTTTCAGTTGTTATCGTTAGCTGATCTTGAACCAGATAAGAAAATTTTGCTTTTGCAGCAGCTTAGTCATACGGCAGGCACAGCGGGAATGGTGGCTGGACAGGCAGCAGATATCCAAGGGGAAAATCAGCAACTCACACTTGATGAGCTGATCAGCATTCACGAACGCAAAACAGGTGAACTGATTCGTTTTGCAGTGATTGCAGGTGGTATTTTAGCGGATCAGACAGAAGAAGTTATCCAGCTGCTCGATCAATTTGCTCGTCATATGGGCTTAGCCTTCCAAATCCGCGATGATCTTTTAGATGTCACCAGTACAACAGAAGTATTGGGCAAGATTGTCCATCGAGATGATGCACTAGCTAAAAGTACTTATCCGGCTTTGCTAGGACTTGATGGCGCTAGTGAAGCGTTGAAGGATGAATTGAATCAAGCGTATGCTGTGTTAGATGAACTGAGCAGTTATGGACATTTCGATCAACGATTGATCACATCCGTTGTCAAACAATTCGAGATTAGAGGAAAGTAATGAAAAAAGAACGAGTAGATGTTTTAGCGGTCCAACAAGGACTTTTTGAAACCAGAGAACAAGCGAAGCGCGGTGTCATGGCTGGATTAGTTTACACAGAGAAAAATGAACGTTTAGACAAACCAGGTGAAAAAATCAGCGGGGAGACACAGTTGCAAATCAAAGGCAAAAAGCTACCTTATGTCTCCCGTGGTGGCTTAAAACTTGAAAAAGCTTTGAAAATTTTTGACTTTGAGGTGAAAGACCAAATTCTGCTGGATATTGGTGCGTCTACCGGCGGCTTTACTGATGCAGCTCTGCAGAATGGGGCAAAAATGAGTTATGCCTTAGACGTTGGCTACAATCAGTTGGCGTGGAAACTACGTCAAGATCCGCGAGTAGTCGTGATGGAACGTGTGAATTTTCGTTATGCCAAACCTACTGATTTTTTAGAAGGATTACCAGAAAGAGCAACCATCGATGTGTCATTTATCTCTTTGAAGTTGATCTTGCCGCCGTTACATGAAATTCTCGTAGACCAAGGAGAAGTCATAGCGCTGATCAAGCCCCAATTCGAAGCAGGGAAAGCATCTGTCGGAAAAAACGGCATTGTTCGTGATCCTGCAGTCCATCAAAGGGTTCTCGAAGAAATCTTGGACTTTGCCCAATCGAATGGCTTTAATATTCTTGATCTTAGTTTTTCACCGATCACGGGCGGTGAAGGCAACATTGAATTTTTGGTTCATCTACAGAAAGTGCAGAATGGTGATGGCACAAGGAAAGCCGAAATCTCTGTCCCTCAGATCGTTGCTGAAGCACATGAAACCTTTCATCATCCAAAAACTTACTGATTTTGCAGAGCTGGTATTTTACATGCCGGCTCTCTTTCTTTCTGTCTAAAAATAGGATAAAATTAGTAGGAATTCAATCAGGAGGAACGAGAGATGAGAAAAAAAGAGCGTCATCGTTTGATAACACGATTGCTTAGTGAGCAAGATATTCAAAAACAGGAAGAATTTGTCGAATTGCTTCAGGAAAAAGGGGTGTCGGTCACACAAGCGACAATTTCCCGCGATATCAAAGAAATGAAGCTAGTCAAAGTCCCTTCACAAAAAGGTGGCTACCGCTACAGCATTCCTCAAGAAACGTCAGAAGATGTCATTGCCAAATTAGAAAAGATTTTGAAAGCTGCCTTTGTTTCTGTTGATCGAATGGATAAATTCGTTATTTTACGCACATTGCCGGGAAATGCTTCCGCTTTGGCAAATTTGATCGATAAACAATATGCAAAGGAACTGTTTGGTACCTTAAATGATGATGACAATGTATTGATGATCACTAAAACAGAAGCAGATGCAGAAACTTTGTTTAAAGATTTTCAACGATTTATGTAGAGGAGGCAATCAATGCTTTTAGAGTTGACCATTCAAAATTTCGCAATTATTTCCCACTTACACCTTTCTTTTCATGAAGGAATGACAGCTTTGACAGGTGAAACAGGTGCCGGGAAATCAATCATTATTGATGCGATGGGCTTGTTAGCCGGCGGACGCGGATCTACTGACTACTTGCGTCAAGGAGCAGAGAAATGCCGACTGGAAGGCCTTTTTGAATGGCCGCAGCAGTCTGAGTTTCAAGAACTGACAGAAGAATTAGGCATTGATCAAGAAGATGTGCTGATCGTCCAACGGGATATCACACAAGCAGGAAAAACAATCTGTCGTGTCAATGGACGTACGGTCACCTTGGCAAATCTGCGAAAGATTGGTCTTTTTTTAGTTGATATTCAAGGACAAAACGAACATCAAGAGTTATTACAGCCGGAAAGGCATCTTAGTTTGGTAGATGGGTTTGGCGATGATGGTTTCAAAGAAGAACTGCTGCACTATCAGGATGCCTATCAGGAATACCGCAATTTAGAAAAACAGGTTCGCAATATTCAGGAAAATGAACAATTATATGTTCAACGGATGGATATGCTGCGATTCCAACAAGAAGAAATCGCACAGGCTGAATTAATCGAGGGCGAAGAAGAAAATCTGATCGAAGAACGTGAGAAGTTAACCAACTATCAGAAAATCGTCGATGCACTGGGGCAAAGTTATGGTGCGCTCTCTTCAGAAGAAATGAGCAGTGTCGACGGTGTGAGTGTGGCACTGTCCGAGATCCAATCTATCGCCCACTTAGATCAAGCCTATGAAAAAATCACTGAAACGATCCAGAGCGCTTATTATTTGTTGCAGGATGCTGCTTCTGATATTTCACGACAATTAGATAACCTTGAACTTGATGAAGGACGTCTAGAAGAAGTTATCAACCGACTGGAAACGATTCGTCAATTGAAGCGCAAATACGGCGAGTCCATCTCCGTCATCCTAGCTTATTATGAAGAAATTAGTAAGGAGATCTCTGAATCTGCCTATACTGAAGGCCAGCTGGAACAGTTAGAAGAGCAATTGACAGCTAAGGCCGATGCTGTTTGGGCTCTTGCTGAACAACTCCATGTCAAGCGGCGAGAAATCGCACATCGATTAGAAAAAGAAATTGTGCAAGAATTGAACGACCTCTATATGGAACATGCACAGTTTGAAGTTCGCTTTGCAAATGGCAAGCAGTTGACAGCTACTGGATTTGATAGTGTGGCTTTTTATCTCACGACCAATCCTGGGGAAGGCATGAAGCCGTTGGTTCGGGTAGCATCTGGGGGTGAGCTGTCTCGTATCTTATTAGCATTGAAATCGATTTTTTCACGGAAACAAGGGATCACGAGTATTGTTTTTGACGAAGTAGATACCGGAGTCAGTGGCCGCGTGGCGCAAGCAATTGCTGAAAAGATCTCAAAAATTGCGTTGAATTCCCAAGTATTGTGTATCACTCATTTGCCGCAAGTAGCCGCAGTAGCTGATTATCAATATTTTATTGAAAAAGCGATCCAAGAAGGACGGACGGAGACTCGAGTTCGTCAGTTATCCTATGAAGAACGAGTGACTGAGATTGCTCGTATGTTATCAGGAGCAGAAATCACAGAACTGACAGTAGAGCATGCGCGTGAATTGTTAGCCTTGGCTCATCAGTAAATACTTGAAAGAAGTTACCCACAAAATGGAAACGCGAACGCAAGTGCCGCTCCCTTCAAACTAGTTAAGAAGCGACTGCTTGGTTCAGGCGGTTCCATTTTGTTGATTTTGGAGGATGGAAAATGAAAAAATATCAAAAAATACTACTTGGTCTAGTGATCGGCCTACTGCTGATCGGTGCAGGTGGATGGTTGGGCTGGCAAAAATTACACTATCCGGCAAGTGAAGCCGCTCAAGCAGCTCTTTCAAAAGGGCAAGAGAAACGAGATGCGCTTTATTTCTCTGGAGACCCTGAAAAACCACTCGTTGTTTTTTATCCGGGAGCACTAGTAGATGCAGAAAGTTACAGTATTTGGGCAAAAGAGGTGTCTGAAAAAGGATACTCGGTTGCAATCGTCAAGATGCCCTTTGATATGGCGGTCCTTGGGGGAAATCGAGCAGAGAATATTTTAAACGAATTTCCACATAGTGGCTATGTGATTGGCGGGCATTCATTGGGTGGCGTGATTGCAAGCCGTTATGCCGCTAGTCAAAAGAATGGGTTAAAGGGAGTCTTTTTCTTAGCGAGTTATCCAGATGAAAAAGGCAGTTTAGCAGAGACTAATTTGCCTGTGCTTTCTCTCACTGCTAGCAATGACGAGGTATTGAATCAAGGGAATTATCAAGCAGCAAAAACCTATTTGCCGGATTCAGCTATTTTCGAAACAATCTCAGGAGGCAATCACGCTGGTTTTGGTAGTTACGGCTCACAGCGTGGTGACGGAGCTGCCTCGATTTCAAATGAGGAACAACAACAACAGATCGCTGAGAAACTCACACAATGGTTAGATAACCTGGATAAAACACAATAATCCGTTATTTTGGACAAAAAAAGACGGCAGAAGCTGGTACATAAATGACCACTTCTGCCGCCGTTTTGATTCAACATACATTTGGGGAAATGTTGATGAAATCACGAAAACGTCGAACATAATTTGGGGCTATTCTTGATTGGGGAAGCAAGAAAGGTTATTATGTTCTTTTAATAATTGTTTTCTTATCCAGTATAGCACAGTAAGAATTGACAATATACTTCTTTTTACTAATTGAAAAAAATTTTTACTTTTTTACTTTTAGTTATTTTCTGTAAGTGATTGTAGGAAATGGAGTAAATTTTTGTCAGGAGTGAGAAATATTAGCAAATAATAATTTTCAACAATTCCATAAAATGGTAAAATGGAAATAATTGTATTTAACTTTGGAGAGAACAAGGAGCGTTATCATGAAAAAATTGAAATTTTTGGGACCAGTTTTAGGCTTGGTCATTCTATTATCAGGATGTGCAAAATGGATCGATCAAGGGGAATCGATCACCGCTGTCGGCTCATCCGCATTACAGCCGTTAGTAGAGACTGTGGCAGAAGAATTCCAAAATGAAAACCCAGGCAGATTTATTAATGTTCAAGGTGGCGGTAGTGGTACAGGATTGAGCCAAGTTCAAGCAGGTGCTGTAGATATCGGCAACTCAGATCTGTTTGCAGAAGAAAAGTCTGGTATCGATGCTAAAGCACTTGTGGATCATAAAGTAGCTGTAGTAGGAATCACTCCTATTGTAAATAAAAATGTCGGTGTATCTGATATCTCTACAGAAAATTTACGAAAGATTTTTCTAGGCGAAATTACCAACTGGAAAGAAGTAGGGGGGAATGATCAAAAAATCGTTCTATTGAACCGTGCGGCAGGAAGCGGAACAAGAGGAACCTTCGAAAAATGGATCATGGATGGAGAAACAGCAATCCCATCGCAAGAACAAGATTCAAGTGGAATGGTCCGTTCGATTGTTTCGGATACGCCGGGAGCTATCAGTTACGTTGCATTCTCTTATGTGACGGATGATGTCAATGTTCTTTCTATTGATGGCGTAGCACCGACAGACGAAAATGTGACGACAAATGACTGGAAAGTCTGGGCGTATGAACACATGTATACGAAGGGAGAACCTACAGCACTGACAGCAGAATTCCTAGAGTATATCCTTTCGGATGAAGTTCAAGAGCACATTGTTGGGGATCTTGGTTATATTCCTATTTCAAGAATGCAAGTTGAACGTGATTGGGAAGGAAATGTCATCAAGTAACCTTTACACAAAATTTACAATGTTGCCGAAAAATTTACAAAAGGTTTAACAGAAATTGATGTTCGAGCGATAAACTAATATTTGTGAATTTAGTTTGATTTTTGAGGAGGAATCCCTCGTGGAAAATGTAAAAGAAGTGTTAACGAAAAAATCTAAGCGAGCAAAAATGGAGCAGCGGGGAAAGCTCATTAGTTTTCTTTGTATCGCATTGATCGTTTTGGTTGTGATCTCAATTTTTTATTTTGTAGCAAGTCGTGGGCTTGCCACGTTTTTCGTTGATAAAGTAAATGTGTTTGATTTCTTGTTTGGTACACAATGGAACCCTAGTGCTGTTGGTCCAGATGGACAGCCGCTTGTCGGCGCATTGCCGATGATCGTCGGCTCATTTGTGGTAACTTTCTTATCAGCGATTATCGCAACACCATTTGCGATTGGTGCAGCTGTCTTTATGGTAGAAGTTTCCCCTCGCAACGGTGAAAAGATTTTGCAGCCAGTTATCGAGTTACTAGTGGGGATCCCATCCGTTGTTTACGGATTTATCGGACTATCCGTGATTGTTCCAGCGGTCCGTTCTGTTTTTGGCGGTACTGGTTTTGGGATTCTGGCAGGGACATTTGTTCTGTTTATCATGATCTTGCCAACTGTGACGACAATGACTGTCGATGCGTTGCGAGCAGTCCCAAGACACTATCGCGAAGCCTCACTTGCTCTTGGAGCAACAAGATGGCAAACGATTTACAAAGTTGTTTTGCGGGCAGCAGTTCCAGGGATTTTAACAGCAGTCGTCTTTGGAATGGCTCGGGCATTTGGTGAAGCATTGGCCATCCAAATGGTGATCGGGAATGCGGCATTGATGCCGTCTAGCTTGGTGACACCTGCTTCAACATTGACATCGATTCTAACGATGGGAATCGGAAATACGATCATGGGGACTGTTGAAAATAACGTGCTATGGTCATTAGCGCTGATCTTATTATTAATGTCTTTATTGTTCAATATTGTGATTCGATTGATTGGTAAGAAAGGAGCGTTGAAATAATGAATGCAAAACGCTCAGATAAAATTGCGACTGGTGTGCTTTATGCTGTAGCAGGAATCATTGTTTTGATTTTGGCTTCTTTATTGCTTTATATCTTAGTACGAGGGATTCCTCATATCAGTTGGGAATTTTTGACCTCACCTTCCAAAGCTTATCAAGAAGGTGGTGGGATTGGGATTCAGTTATTCAACTCATTGTATCTTTTATTGGTTACAATGATCATTAGTTTCCCGATTTCATTAGGTGCCGGGATCTATTTATCCGAATATGCGAAAAAGAATTGGTTTACAGATGTAGTGAGAACATCGATTGAGATTCTTAGTTCGTTGCCTTCAGTTGTAGTCGGTCTTTTTGGTTTTTTAGTCTTCGTTATCCAATTCGGTTACGGATTCTCGATTATTTCAGGAGCCCTAGCACTAACGTTTTTCAATTTACCATTACTAACAAGAAATGTAGAAGAATCATTGCAAGCCATCCACTATACACAGCGTGAAGCTGGGTTGTCGCTTGGATTGTCACGCTGGGAAACAGTCATGCGAATCATCGTTCCTGAAGCAACACCAGGGATATTGACTGGTGTGATCCTAAGTTCAGGACGTATTTTCGGGGAAGCCGCAGCATTGATTTACACCGCAGGTCAGAGTGCGCCAGCGTTAGACTTTTCAAATTGGAACCCGCTGAGTGTTTCCAGCCCGATCAGCATTTTCCGACAAGCGGAAACATTGGCTGTCCATATTTGGAAAATCAATACAGAAGGAACGATGCCTGATGGAATCCAAGTTTCAGCTGGCGCTTCAGCTGTCCTGATCATCGCTGTTCTATTGTTTAACTTTGGCGCTCGTGCAATCGGTAAACGATTGTATAAGAAAATGACGTCAGCATAAGGAGAATCACTGTATGAATGATTATAATTGGGAAGAACGCAATATCATTACCTTTGATCGACCAGAAGACGTCGCTCTTTATACAAATGATCTGCACGTATGGTATGGAACGAATGAAGCGATCAAAGGAATCGATCTGCAATTTGAAAAAAACAAAATTACCGCATTGATTGGACCTTCTGGTTGTGGGAAATCGACCTATCTTCGTTCATTGAATCGCATGAACGATGGTATTGCGAATACGAAAGTAACGGGTCAAATTATGTACAAGGGTGTCGATGTCAATACGAAAGAAGTCGATGTCTATGAAATGCGCAAACGGATTGGCATGGTTTTTCAACGTCCAAATCCTTTCAGTAAATCAATTTATGACAATATCGCATTTGCTTTGCGTCGTCATGGTGAAAAGAACAAGAAGAAATTAGACGAGATCGTTGAAACAAGTTTGAAACAAGCCGCTCTGTGGGATCAAGTCAAAGACAGCCTGGATAAAAGTGCTTTAGCATTGTCCGGGGGGCAACAACAACGTCTGTGTATTGCTCGTGCCATCGCTATGAAGCCGGATATTTTACTTTTGGATGAACCAGCGAGTGCGCTAGATCCAATCTCTACCGGAACGGTTGAAGAAACATTGGTCAACTTAAAGCAAGATTATTCGATTATTATCGTGACGCACAACATGCAGCAAGCTGCACGGATCAGTGACTATACCGCGTTCTTTTACTTGGGAAATGCAATTGAATATGATCACACACGAAAAATATTCACGCGTCCTAAAATCCAAGCAACAGAAGATTATGTATCAGGTCACTTTGGCTAATCTGATCCGATCAGTAAACGGAGGCTAAGAAATGGCAGAAGAAATTATCACATCAAAAGATCTGCATTTATATTATGGAAAAAAAGAAGCACTAAAAGGAATCGATCTTTCCATCAATAAAGGAGAAATTACTGCAATGATCGGTCCTTCCGGCTGCGGCAAGTCGACTTATCTTCGTTCGTTGAATCGGATGAATGATTTGATTCCTGGTGTCACGATCACAGGGAGTGTCGTATATAAAGGAAAAGACATCTACAGTCCGCAACAAGATACAGTAGATTTACGGAAAGAAATCGGTATGGTTTTCCAACAACCGAATCCATTTCCCTTTTCGATTTACGAAAACGTTATTTATGGGTTAAAATTAAAGGGTGTCAAAGACAAAGAGATTCTCGATAAAACCGTGGAAGAAAGCTTGAAAGCTGCCTCAGTATGGGATGATGTCAAATATAAGCTTCATCAAAGTGCGCTTTCTTTGTCTGGCGGCCAGCAACAGCGGGTTTGTATTGCCCGAGTATTGGCTGTCGATCCGGAAATCATTTTATTAGATGAACCAACCAGTGCGTTGGATCCTATTTCATCAGGTAAAATCGAAAATACCCTTTTGACACTAAAAGAACGATACACAATGATCATTGTGACTCATAACATGTCTCAAGCTTCAAGAATCTCTGACAAAACAGCCTTCTTCTTAGATGGCAACTTGATCGAATTCAATGATACCAAGAAAGTATTCTTGAGTCCGAGGGAGAAAGAAACAGAAGACTATATTTCAGGAAGATTTGGTTAGGAGGAAAAAGCAATGTTGCGTACACAATTTGAAGAAGAATTACTGAATCTTCACAATCAATTTTATGAAATGGGGATGCTTGTAAGTAGTGCGATCCATAAATCTGTTCGTGCTTATGTGAAGCATGATAAAGAGATCGCTCAAGAAGTAATAGAAAACGATGAAGCAATCAACAATATGGAAGTTCGACTTGAGAAGAAAAGTTTCGAAATGATTGCCTTGCAACAACCTGTAACGACTGATTTGCGAATGATCATCACTGTGATGAAAGCTAGTTCCGATTTGGAACGAATGGGAGATCACGCGGTATCTATCGCAAAGTCAACGATTCGTGTTAAAGGCGAGACCCGAATTGCAGAGATTGAGAAAGAAATTTCCGATATGTCTGACTATGTCAAAAAAATGGTGGACAATGTTTTGGTCGCTTATGTAAAAACGGACCAAGAAGATGCCCGGATGATTGCACAAATGGATGAGCGGGTAAATGATTACTATCGAGATATCTATTATAAAACGATCGATAGCATGAAAGCCAATCCTGAGACAGTTGTCAGTGGTACGGATTATCTTTCTGTGGCCCAATATCTCGAGCGGATTGGTGATTATGTCACAAATATTTGCGAATGGATCGTTTATTTGGCTACTGGTAAGATCAGTGAGTTAAATAGTAATCGTTCTGAGCTGATGTAGTGAGCATATCTTTGTTCAAAATATAGATTTAGCTCATCAGCTTTCACATGAATGTATATTATTATTGTACGGACTGTACTGTAAGAAGAGAGATGAAAAATAGCGTATCATTGATCTGGGATCATGGATAAACTATTGGAAAACGTGTGAGGTTATTCTTGCGCTATTCGGTTCTTCTGTAGTACAGTTTTTTTGTAGTTTTTTAGATAAAGCTGATAAGCACAAGTTTTCCTTTCACAAAGAATCATCTTCTCTGATTTCAAGCAGAACAATTACTCTTTTATTGAAAGAACTTCGGATTGATAAAAACTTGGTACTTAAGACCTATGACAGTTTGCGGAAAAACAGGCATAATAGGTTCGTAAGCTAAACTTGCAAACAAAAATTTGCTGAAGGAGGCAATTTCCATGAACGAAAGAGAACGTGTATTGGATTTAGTGAAAAAAGGTGTGCTTTCTACAGAAGAAGCATTGGATTTGCTGGAAGGAATGGCAAAAGCCAAAGACGAGAATCAAATCAACAAAACTGCAGCTGAAGTATCCGCTGATAAGACAAATAATGACTTTTTTGAAGAAGTTGAAGAAGCCCACGAGAAAGAAGAAGCTTCTTTTGATGGTGAAGAAAAACTTCGTCAAAATGAAGCACAAGATAAAGAAAATCTTGAAAAAATCTTGGACGGATTGGCAACTGAGGCAAACCAAGCTTCTGCTGAATTAGATGAGATCAATGTAGAAATTCAAGGTGTAAAAGAGGAACTGAAAGAAGCACAAGAAGTCCTCATGCAATTGAACACAAAAGAGGAATTGGATCAATTATCTGAAGAAGAACTTGCAACACGGCAAGAGACGGAAGCGACAATCGCTTCTCTAGAAGATTCATTAGATAGTTTGAGCGAAGAAAAAGCGACATTGGATGCGAAGTTGAAAAATATTCGCAAAGACCAATGGTCACAAACAAAAGAAAAAATCAGCCAAAAACTTGATATTCCAGATGACTGGAAAGAACAAGCCTCTGATACATTTACTCAAGTCAGTGAAAAAATGGTTGATGCAGGTACTCAATTTGGACAATTCTTGAAAAAAACAGTTCGTGCTGTTTCAGAATCAGTGAATGACAACATGGAATGGAAAGATATCAATCTGAAAGTTCCAGGAGTAGCAGCAACGAAATTTGAACATACCTTTGAATATGCTGAAACAGAAGCAACATTGATCGATGTGAAACTAGCAAACGGAAATGTTGAATTCCGCTTGTGGGATCAACCGGGTGTGAAAGTGGATGCTAAAATCAAACTCTATGGTAAAATGGATGCTGCAACACCTTTCGATGCTTTTGATGCACGAAGCCAAATTGATGTCGACGATGAACGCATTTCATTCCAAATTCCAAACAAGCGTATCCGCGCTGATCTGGTTTTCTATCTGCCGACACGTACCTATGATCATGTTGCAGTGAAATTGTTGAACGGGAATGTAACATTTGACGAATTGGTGGCAAGAGATGTTTATACGAAATCAACCAACGGTACGATCGATTTCCGCAAAGTAGATGCTACGATGTTGGAGATTGAAGGTGTCAATGGAAATATCTTGGTTCAAGATGGAGATATCCTTGATGCTATCATTGAAACTGTCAATGGGGATGTTACTCTTACCGCGACACCACAAAATACTGGAATTTCTCTAGTGAACGGTAATATCCGAATCACTTACAAAGAAGACCGACTACAAAAATTAAATGCTAGCTCAGTCAACGGAAATGTCAAAGTAGCATTACCACAATCAGTTGGATTTGAAGGCTTGGCAAAAACCAGCTTAGGAAGTATCAATCAACGGCTGAGCAATTTTGAAATCGTGCGTGAGAAAAAAGAACGTATGAACCAATTATTGCAATTCCGCCGCGTAGCTGATAAAGTAGCACAAGTCGATCTTTCAACAACGACTGGGAATGTCTTTATCAAAGACACAGAACAATAATCTGATTCCATCAGATCTATAGATAGATTGTCAGAAGGAAGGTGAAGGTAAATGAACAAACGATTAACGAAATCAACCAATAATGTAGTGATTACAGGTACTCTGGGAGGTTTAGCAGAATACTTAGGAATCGATCCAACGATCATCCGTGTGATCTATGTCTTTCTATCATTAGTGACAGCTGGTTTCCCTGGGATCACCCTTTATGTCATCATGGCGATCTTGATCCCTTCTGGACGCAAAAGCTCTGGTGGATATGGACACGACAATCAGTACTACAAAGCGAACAACAAAGAAACAAATCGTCCGCGCAAAGAAGCAGATAAAGTCGAGGATGAGGACTGGAGTGACTTCTAATGTCCTACTTTCAACGACTGATAATGAATACACTCACCTTTGTTGCTCTGGCAGTATTGCTGCCAAACATGGTCCATGTACGTAGCATCATGATGGCATTAGTAGCCAGCTTTGTTCTCTCTATTTTAAATGCGTTGATCAAACCAATCTTGAGTATCATCTCATTTCCATTAACGCTGTTGACATTTGGGCTTTTCAGTTTTGTCATCAATGCTTTAATGCTGAATTTGACTTCAACTTTTGTAGGAGCTGCTAACTTTGGCTTTTCCTCATTTGGTGCAGCGATTCTGGTTGCTTTGATTATGTCAGTGATCAATATGATTGTGACTGAACACCATATCGAAAAATATACAAAATAAAACATCCACACGTTTCTGATACATAGCTAGCTATGTTGAAAGAACGTGTGGATGTTTTTGTTGTTTAATATTAAAGAACAATGTGAACAAACAAACTGTAATAATAAGAAAAGCAAAACATCTTTTTTTGTAATTTTTTATAAAAGAAAGACAAATCCGCCAATTATTTCTTCGAAATAACCATTTTTTGTCATGTTCATCTAGCTGTGTCATGTTAAATTGAGTAGAAAAATCTGTGAAAATACTCGTGTCTATTAGTTTCATTTGTTATTGTTTCGCAGTGATAAATATTGATAGAAGTAGTATTTTATGAAGGGGATCGATGGGAATACGAGCAGTATCATCGCACCACTTTTTTGACTAATAGCTATTCACTAAAACGAATAGTCTAAGCAGTTAAGCCGCCCACGCTAGAGTACCATTCTAAAATCTACGGAAACAATTCTTGCTGAATATCCACTACTACTAACTAAGTGAATAGTTATATTGTTCTTAAATACAGCTGATTTTTTGCACAAAGGTTCTTTTAATGCGCTTGAAAGTGCAAGCGGGCATTTTTGATTAATAATACAATTAAAAATGATGTAAAAAAGGAGAACTTAGATGTCTGCAAATTTAAGCAACTTTGCTGTTTATGTAGTAGATGATAATTTTTTTAATGGAGAGTGGCTAAAAAAAGCGATCCAAGAATGCCAACTTCCGTGTGCTTCAGTAGAAATTTTCCTGCCGGACCAATTTGAGCGTTTTATTAATGAACACCTTACCGATATCAATGATTTATTCTTATTTTCCACTGATATGAAAGGATATGATCGAGGTTTTCAATTAGCAGGAAGATTGAGAAGCCAATGTAAAAAATGTCAAATAGCTTTTTATGGAATAGATGCTTCAAAGATACAGATGAAAAAAATGAACCTCCTGTGCCCATTAGGGATCATTGATACAAAAGAAGCGTTTAAACACCAACTAAGAAACTTATTAATTGAAGCAATAGAAATAAAGCAATCACTATTAGGCAAAAAGCACTTATTAAAGCTTGAAAACAAACGAGAATTGATCGTTATGGATGCAGAATCAATCAACTATATCACAACGGTCAAAGAAGAGCGCAACCAAATCGTTCTTCACCAAAAGAAGTCGATCGAATACATTGAGATGTCCTTGAAAGTCATCAAGCAATTGGACCTACCCGCTTATTATAAAGTGTTTAAATCCTACATTATCAATACAGGACAAATCAGGAAAATTGATCGAACAAACAACATTCTTTCTTTTTTTAGCGGTGAAGAATTAGAAGTGGGTAAGAAAATAAGAAAAGCGATTGATTAAAAATACATATATAAATTGGAGGAGAATAATGAAGAAAATCACTAAAAAAATAGAACAAAGTATGGTTGTTATTGCATTGAGTCTTACTCAGATCACAACGCCAATACTGGTGATTGCTGAAACATCTGAGGCTGATCAGCCAGCTGAAACAACTAGTAAAATAGACAAAGAAAAAGATCCTATCTTGGCTTCATCTGAAAAAGAAGCTTCCTCATTCACTTCAAGTGCTAGTAGTCAAGAAGAAGTTGATACTTCTTCCAGTGAAGAGAACGAAGTGGATCAAAGTGAGGAAACATCAGGTATAAAAGATTCTAGTGTTGCAGAAACTGAAACCAACAAATCTTCTACTGATCCCAAAATAGTTAAGAAAGAAGAAAATGCTTCTCGTTCCAATCGACAAATAAAGGCGCAAGAACTTTTAAAGAAAGGAACACTGCTTACGATGGCTGATGAAGAGTACAGCCAAACACAGGAAACAAGAGTGCTAAATAATACACCAGTTAAACTAAAATTGGATTTTGAAATCATTGACGAAGATTACTTAGCTGGAACAACTGTTGTTTTTAGTTTGCCGGACACCCTTGGATTTACCGATAATCAAGGGACGATTCAAGGCATCGATGCGACTTGGCAAGTAGACAGTGCCAATCGTCAAGTAACGATCACTTTTAATCAAGCTATCCACGATGCAACATTTTCCCTTGAATTAAAGAGTTATCTTTATTCAGAAAGTACCCCGCAAATCAAAGTGACAATTGATGATCTAAATAAAACCAGTTATGCGATCGATCTTTATGAAGATGTCGAATCATTGAAGTACGAGCAACAAAAAAACATTTTTGGTCTAGATGGTACAGTGTATTATAATTTAGACCGCAAGCTCTCGGGAACGGAAACACTCTCTTTGCAACTTATTGACACCCCAGGAGCAGTTTTCAAAAAAATAGAATCGCAACCACTAAAGGTTTATAGCTATGATGTAGATATCAAAGGGAATATCACGCCAGAAACGCAAACGGAGCTAGCCGCTGGCACAGATTATACAATTACAGCTAATGACTTACAAAATACAGCAGTTGAGATCAAACAAATGGATCAGCAAAAGGCTTATGGTGTTGTCTATCAATTCACGATGAGCATATCTGAAATTAGTTACCATCAGTATTCTTATTACAAAAACTATCCAACCACCGGTTTTGGATCAGTAAATCTTGAACCATCGGCTGGGGAGTACCGTGGAATTTCTTTTGTGGCAAAAACAAGTCAAACTGAAAAAGAAATTTCATCAAGGTATTATACAGCTGTTGCCGGTGGAAATTTATATTCCAATGAAAAGGGATCCTACTATTTAACATTACATGGCATGCCAACTGAAATGAAAAAAGGACAGCAGATAACGATATCCGCTGAAAATGGACAGGAACTTACAGTGAAGCAACTAATGGTCAATGATGCTTTTTATCAAAATGTACCTTTAGATGAATACTTTAAAGTCGAAAATTCTAACGGCATGTTGACCTTGACGGCAACCAAAGACAGTAACCTAGCATTTTCCATAATTCATCTTACGGTTCCTTTTGATCAAAAAGACATCGTCATGAATGTCACGACTCCTTTGATTCCCAATGAAAAATTCAAAGTGATTGGGGATGATTATGTACAACCAATCTCAGTTTTATATCCTAATTCAGCTGAGACAGCTTGGGGGAACTACAACCAAAATGGTGCCTATGCAAATGATACTTCAGTCAACGTTGAAGGAAGCACAACACAACCTGTCGAAAATCTTAAAATCTTCGTCGAACATCCAGATTATTTGACACTTAGAAAAGTTCCAGAAGTGAACTATTATTACAAGATCGATCAAGATTACCGTATCGAGAAGGTTGAGGGAGGGTCCTTAGTTACTTTTATTACGCCAATCAATCGTTCAATTCAATTTGACATTGGATTTAATTATGTGCCAGACAGTCTCGCTTCTACAACGCGGATCCCAGTAGATAAAATTCCGATTAGTATCTCAGCGGATGGCTTGGATACTGTCAATACAACAGTTACCACTGGAAGAAAAAACTATTCAGAACAAACGTTGCAAGGAAGCAAAAATCAATTTTTAGTTAATGCCCGGCAAGATACCATCAAAGATCTGAAGGTAGAAACACATGTACCAATGAATACAGATGTCGTATTTTCCATTATCGATGTCTCCAATGATCAAGTGGAAGGGATTTATCCTCAATACTGGGCTCGGGGGCAATACAATACGCAAGTCATGAAAGAATCAGATCCGAATTACCCTACCATCACGCATGATGAAGCGACGAATTATTATACGTTCGATTTTGGGACAACTGATCACAGATACATCATTGCCTATCATTATGCAAATGGTTGGCAGGAAACGAAATCAATTCTGATACCGGGATTTGCTAAAGAACCACTGTATGGTAATCAACAAGGGTCATCGACGGTCACTGTCTCTAATACCGCAACAGACATTATCGATATTAGTCAAAGGACAGTTACTAGCGCAAAAAACGTAACCCAAGTCACTGTGAAAACGAAAAACATTGATGATGGAACAAAGAAAGTTGTAAATCCAACGTTCAGCTTAAAATCTATTGGCAACACCAATGGAGAAATCGATCCAAACTCCATCAGAATCTCAAATGTTCCTGATGATAGTTATAAAGTAGAGAAAGTTAATGGTGAGATTCAGCTGGTTTTTGCAAACTATGTGCTTAAGGAGAACGTGGAGATCAGCTATACCGTCCTTTCTCAAAACGCTGGTCAAATTTCTGCATCAGCCACCATTTCATCCGAGACGATTGATACATTGTCCGAAGCAAAGCGCACCGCGACATCCACTATCGCAAATCTGCAATTTTCAGCAGGTGATTCGGAAGGGATTATCTATAAAACGTCTGCTTTACTTGATGTCTTTGATACAGAAAGGCCGACAAAAAAGATTGCTGGAGTTTCATTAATGTTAATCAATCAGTTGACTGGAACTGTGATCAACACCACCACTGATCAAGTAGGCGAGTCACAGTTGACAGATATTTATACAGGTAAATACAAGGTATACGTTTCAAAAGTTCCTGAAGGATATGTTGTTCCAGAAGATATTCAATCTGGTATGGATGTAAAAGTCAATCGAACGGGTAACCAGATATCTATTGGAATCACACCAGAAAAAGATTTATCCAGTATTTCAGTAAAAGACAGCACATTATACGTAGGAGACACATGGCAAGCCGAGGACAACTTTGTCTCTGCGACGGACAAACAAGGCAATAACGTAACATTTTCAAAAGTAACCATTAGCGGCGATGTTGATACATCAAAAGTAGGTAGTTATCAAGTGACTTATACCAATGGAACAGCTAAGGCAGTGGCAACGATCACCGTCGTGTCTGATCAAGCAACCGTGGTAGCCAAAGATAGTACGCTCTATGTGGGAGATTCTTGGCAGGCGGAAGACAACTTTGTATCCGTCACAGATAAAGACGGAAAAGCAGTATCACTCGCTAATGTAACCGTCACAGGTACGGTAGACACTACGACACCCGGAAAATATGAAGTCAGCTACCGCAATGGTAAAGTTGAAGCAATAGCTACGATCACAGTTTTAGCAGATCAAACAAGCGTCAAAGCAAAAGACAGCACATTATACGTAGGAGACACATGGCAAGCTGAGGACAACTTTGTTTCTGCGACGGACAAACAAGGCAATAACGTAACATTTTCAGAAGTAACTGTTAGCGGCGATGTTGATACTTCAAAAGCAGGTAGTTATCAAGTGACCTACAAAAATGGAAACGCCGAGTCAGTGGCAACGATCACCGTCGTGTCTGATCAAGCAACCGTGGTAGCCAAAGATAGTACGCTCTACGTAGGAGACACATGGCAGGCAGAAGATAACTTTGTCTCTGCGACGGATAAAGAGGGAAAAACGTTGTCAGTAGCTGAATTGGATATAACAGGGGATGTCGATACTACGACACCTGGCAAATATGAAATCAGCTACCGCAATGGTAAAGTTGAAGCAATAGCTACGATCACAGTTTTAGCAGATCAAACAAGCGTAGTTGTTAAGGACTCAGTAGTGTATGTAGGCGATCAATGGGAGGCTAAGAACAATTTTGTTTCAGCAACTGATCGTGAGGGCAATACCCTATCAATTGAACGACTTCTTATTGAAGGATCTGTTGATACCAGGAAGGTCGGTACTTATCAGGTGAACTATTCTGTTGTTTCAGATGAGAAAGTAGCAAATCCAGCGCTGTTTGAGCGCATATTTGGGACAACCAAACAATTGACTGTTACGGCAACGGCTACGATTCAAGTGATCGAAAAACAACCAGCAACGGACGATGGAAAAAAATCTAACAACAACGATCAAACTAAACCAGTTGATCCAAAGTCAAATGATGGAAGTAAACTGATCAAAGCAACTGCTAAAGATCGTCAACAGAGAGTTTTGCCAAAAACTGGTTCGAGTGACAATCAAGTTTATCCATTAGTGGGGATTGCATTCATTGGGCTTGTTGTTACCTTCTTCTTTAGAAGAAAGAAAAAAGCGAACGAATAAGCTTATAAAATTGGCTCAATAGCCAAGCAAGAAAGCAGCGAGTATTCGTTGCTTTTTTGTTGGTCCTTAGTAAGTTAGTCCTAGCAGCTGGCAAAAAAAGAGCTGACTATTCTTTTAACGTACCTGGTTGACTAGTTCGTGACTGCATGTCGTTTATTTAAAGGACTGCAATGAAAAATGGAACGAACAAATCAATGATGATTCGTTCGTTCCGTGGATTGTGTGGTCTATTTTAGTTGTTCTTCGGAAACATTCTCTAGGTAATCATCAACAGCCTTCAGAGTATCATCTAACGCACCTTTTTCAAAGGGCGAACGTAAGTGAGCTGTTTCGAGAATTTCAAGAAATGTTTGTGTACCGCCGACTTGACAAATGGCCAAATAATCTTGCCAAGCAGTAGGATCTTGGGCTACGATCGAACGATACCAAAATTGAAAGGCACAAACTTGAGCTAACGTATAGTCGATATAATAAAAGGGTGACTCAAAAATATGTCCTTGTCTAAACCAGTAAAGCCCGCGATCCAAATCAGGAAATTCACTGTAGTCACGTTCTGGACAATAGCGGCGTTCCAGGTCTCTCCAACAAGTTTTTCGTTGCTCTGGAGTCCAATCAGGATTTTCGTAGACTTCTTGTTGGAAGTGATCAACTAACACGCCGTAAGGTAGAAATAGTAGACTGCTAGCCAGATGGGCGAACTTGTACTTTGCAGTTTCCTCTTCAAAAAAAGCATCCATCCAAGGCCAAGCGATAAATTCCATTGACATGGAATGAATCTCACAAGACTCGAAATTTGGAAAAAGAATTTCTGGCTCTTTGATCCAACGAGACTGAAACGCTTGAAATGCATGACCAGCTTCATGAGTCAAGACATCTACATCAGCAGCAGTCCCGTTGAAATTCGCAAAAATAAAAGGAGATTGATATTCCTGGATAAAGGTACAGTAACCCCCAGATTGCTTGCCTTTTTTGCTTAAAAGATCCAAGAGCTCATGATCAACCATGAAGTCAAAGAATTCACCTGTTTCTTGAGACAGTTCATGATACATGGTACGGGCTTTCTCCACTAATTCGTTTGCGGTGCCTTTCGGTGTTGCATTTCCGTTCGGATAGACCAATGGCAAATCCGCAAAAGTGGCTTTTGATAGCTGATTACGTTTTGCTTGGCGGGCATACAGCTTTTGAGTGATTGGGACAACTTTTTCTAAAATTTCCTTTCGATAGGTTTCGATCATTTTGCGATCATAATCCCAGCGGTTCATTTGGACATCTGCAAAAGCAACATAATTTTCGAAGCCTAATTTATGGGCGATTTCTGTACGCACTTTGATCAATTCATCATAAATTGTGTCGAATTTCGTTTCATTTTCAGCAAAAAATGCTGTTTGAATGTTTATTGCTTCCAAACGAATTTCACGATTTTTGTGTTCAGTAAAAGGGCGTAGTTGTGCAAGGGTATAGCTGTCTCCTTGGAACTCCAGCTGGGCGGAAGCAATCAATTTGCCATAATCAGAAGTCAGTTGATTCTCTTTTTGGAATAATTCGATCAGTGATTCATCAAATAACTTCACGCGACTTTCAGCAAATAAAAAGAACGTTTCTGGATAGATAGTTTTTAATTCTTCCACTAGCGGTGAAGCGAGTAGACAACGGTAGAAACGAAAATCCAGTGATTCAAAATGAGGCTGGTACTCATTCCAAAAAGTATCTTCTGCTTCATAATACGGATCCGTCGTATCAATTGAGTGTCGAATAGAAGCCAAGTTGACTGCCGTGTCGATCGTTCCCCGCAAATAATTTAAGTCATCGAGGGCTGTTTTTGCAGATTCAAGGTTGGCTGCTTCCTCTAGG
>NZ_JBDGBK010000036.1:0-28839 GCF_040910045.1 Enterococcus sp. RTP21361st1_A6_RTP21361_211029
GGATCCAACAGTCGTTGCAGTAAATGCTGGCACGCCGATGATCCTTTTTACCCCTGAACAACGAAAAATCGCCGGCAGTCAATTTGTTGACGTTGGGATCGCAGAGGAACATGCTGCAACCATGACTGCCGGTCTGGCAAAAAATGGAGCAAAACCCGTTTGGGCAGTTTTTTCAACCTTTATGCAACGAAGTTTTGACCAAATCTCTCATGATTTGTCTTTGAACAATGTGGCGGGAACTATTTTAGTTTATGGCGCTTCAGCTTATGGCATGAATGATGAAAGTCATTTAGGGATCTTTGATATTCCATTTTTGAGTCATATTCCGAATCTTGTTTATCTTGCACCGACCAATAAGGAAGAATATTTAGCGATGCTGGATTGGTCTATTGACCAATCCCAACACCCAGTGGCAATTCGCGTTCCTGTCGGTCCGTTAGAATCAGGTCGTGTCGATCAAACAGATTACAGTCAACTAAACAAAAATCAACTCATTCAAGCGGGCAGCAAAGTTGCCTTACTTGGTGTAGGAAATGCTCTTGGCCTGGCAAAAAAAGCAGCTGCCATGATAGAAACCGAGCTTGGGATCACACCTACGGTCATTAATCCTAGATTTATTTCTGGATTAGATACTGACACATTGTCTGGCTTAATTGCTACACATCAATTGTTGCTCACTCTTGAAGATGGCCTTCTTGAAGGAGGCTATGGACAAGCTGTCGCTAGTTATTTAGGAAAATCTCCGATCAAAATTGTCAATTTTGGTTTAGATAAAGCCTTTCATGACCGTTATCAAGCAAATGAGTTGCTACAAGAAAATGGGTTGACCGTTGATGCCATTCTTCGAGAAGTTCGTCAAGAATTGTCTCTTTAGTCATAGTGAGCTAGTCGCATAGTGAGCGTCCTTTTAAGGAAAGCAGACAATTCGTCTAGGAGTAACAACTGATAAGAATAAATATAGAATCGTTTAAACTGCCCTTTGTTCGATACAAACCGAACAAAGGGCAGTTTTTGATAAAAAAGGCGTCTGCCTTAGTTTCCGCTAAGACAGACTGTAAATTATTCTGTCAAGGTCTATTGTGTCATAGTAACCTTAAAACAACCATAAACTTTTCGAAAAAATAGGCATTTATCTTTTGAAAATAATCATCAGTCCTTCATTCACGATACTTGGTCCAGTTGCCACTGACAGCAGGCTGCTTTTGCTTTAGCATATGACTCTACCCACAATAGTCTTCTTAATTGATTTGAGTTGATAATTGCTTCAAAAAGTGGTTAGATTAATTGGGGAATGAAGTAACAGTCGTTGATTGACGACTTGAAAAAAGGAGCGTGTTCATGAATTACTACCATCGGTTTGTTGCCAATGTTCCATTAAGACGTTGGACAGTGCTGATCTTTCTTTGCGGGATCTTATTTCTGCTTCGCAGTATGATGACTATTATTTTATTAACCTTTATTTTTACTTATTTGATTTACAAACTGGTCCAGCTAATACGCAAGAAAGTGAATGTGTCAATCAAACTTCTTTCAATCGTGTTGTACTTGATCGTTGTCGCTTTGGTTTACTTAGTCATTACCAAGTATGCACCGATTCTTTTGAACCAATCCGCGCAACTGGTTAAGTCAGTGACCGATTTTTATCAAAAAGCAGACTCTAACAATGAGTTATTAGAGTATTTGCTACATTTGGTGCAAACAAGCGATTATGTCCAAAAAATCCAAAATGGAGTCGTCGTCGTCATCAATTATCTTTACAACTTCGGTGAATTGGCTTTGACTGTATTGATCTCTTTCTTATTGAGTTTTTTCTTTATGATTGACAACAAAAAAACAGTGGCATTTTCTCAGCTCTTTTTGCAAGGGAGTGCTTCCTGGTTTTTTGAGGATGTTTACTATCTCGCAAGGAAATTTACCCGCGCATTCGGAAGTGTGATCGAAACCCAGCTATTGATTGCTATCGTTAATACAGTGATCACAGTGCTTGCTTTAGCTGTCATGGGCTTTCCTCAGCTGTTAAGTTTGGCCATGATGATTTTCTTCTTAAGCTTGATTCCAGTAGCAGGAGTCATCATTTCTTGTATTCCATTAACCTTTATTGCCTATACGATTGGCGGACTCAATGATGTTGTCTATGTTTTATTAATCATTATTTTTGTTCATGCTCTCGAGTCCTATGTTCTCAATCCGCGGCTGATGTCCCATAAAACAGAGATTCCCATGTTCTATACGTTCATTGTTTTATATCTGGGTGAGCATCTCTTTGGTATCTGGGGTCTGATCGTGGGGATCCCACTATTTACTTTCTTATTAGATCTAATGAAAATCAAGCAAGTCCCATCAATCCGCAATGCACTTAAAAAAAGTGAGTCGAATGAAAAAGTGTAAATAAAAAGAAACGTCTAGAATGATTTATCTCAACTAGACGTTTCTTTTTATTTTCTGGTACACTGTCTGTGATAGCTTCACCAATTTAGTGATAGGAGAGAATCATGCAAAAAATATACCTTGTAGAAGATGATGCTACGATCGTTTCAGTACTGGCTGATTATTTAAGACAATGGGGATATGAGTGTTATCCCGCCAAAAAATTTGCTGAAATTTTGCAGGAATTTCGTGCGGTAAGTCCCGACTTGATTCTTTTGGACATTTCTTTGCCTTATTACAACGGGTACCATTGGTGCCAAGAAATTCGTAACATTTCTGAAGTGCCAATCATTTTTCTTTCTTCAATGGATCAACAAATGAATCAAATCATGGCAATGAACATGGGAGCCGATGATTACCTAACAAAACCTTTTGATTTGGCGTTTGTTTTGGCTAAGATCCAAGCGCTGTTGCGCCGCAGCTACCAATATACCCATCAACAAGTCCAGACGTTTTCATTAGGAGATGTCACTTTTCATCCAATAGAAAATTTGCTGAAAAGTAAAACGGAATCTTTGCCGCTGTCGCCAAACGAATCTCGAATCCTTTCCTTACTCTTGCAACAGCAAGGGAAAATCGTTCCCAAAGAAACGATTATTGAAATGCTTTGGAATAGCGAAGAGTTTATTGATAATAATACATTAGCCGTTAACATGACCCGCTTGCGAAAGAAATTAAGTCAAACTGGATTGTCTGATTTGATTCAAACAGTGAAAAACAAAGGCTATTTGATTGAAAAGGAACAAGCCTATGATTAACTTAAAAGAGTATTTTTTGCTTTACGGCAAGTTCTATTTGTTTTTAATTTTGTTTAGTAGCGGTCTTTTAGGCTTGTTCTTTCTCCATGAGCTTCCTTTAGAGCCCTTCATCGATTATGTGATTTTCACAGGAGTGATTTTAGGTATTTTCTCTGTCTGGCAATATATGCGTTATCTACAAAAAAGACGTCAGTTACAAAACTTATTAGCCAAGAAAATGATCACTGAAGCAGCTTTGGCTTTCTTGCCGATTGCGCGAAACAGTATCGAAGAAGAATACCAGCAGCTAATCAAACGACAAGCTAAAGAAAAAACCGCCTCCGAGTATCAAGCAGCCTTGAAGAATGAAGAAATCTACGAAGACTTCGGATTATGGCTGCATCAGATCAAAACACCATTAGCAGCGATGGATTTGTTAGTGCAAAGTGATGATGGCCTATCGCCCACTGAAGTCAAAGCAGAACTATTTAAAGTGAATGATTATTTGCAAATGATGCTGAATTATTTACGACAAAACTTGAAAAATGATGACTTTGTTTTTGAACCGATTGTGTTAGCACCTCTCATTCACCAAGCAATCAAAAAATATGCCTTGTTTTTTTCAAAAAAAGACTTGCAACTGGATTTGGCTATCGACTTGACCGTTACTTCGGATCGTAAATGGCTGACTTTTATCTTTGAGCAGTTGCTTTTTAATAGCCTGAAGTATACAGAAAAAGGCGGAATCCGGATTTTTACCGAAAACAATTGTCTTTTGATTCAAGACACAGGGATCGGTATTCGTCAAGAAGATTTGCCGCGGATTTTTGAAAAAGGTTATACAGGACAAAATGGACGCTTTCAGCAGCGTGCTAGCGGATTAGGATTATATTTGAGCCAGCAAGCAGCAGAAAAAATCGGCTGTCAGCTAACGATTGACTCCGAAGTAGGGAAGGGAACTACGGTGACGATCCATTTTCCCACTAAAAATTTTATTTGACCGCAAACTTTCAACACTGTAAGTTTGCGTTTTTTATTGTAAGTCGCTTTTTTCTTCTAAACAGCTTATGCTAAAAAAGAAGGGGGAGAGAACAATGCCACTATTAAACATTCAACAAGTAAAAAAAGTGTATCAAAGTCAGTTGAACGGCCAGCCGGTCGAAGCATTGAAGAATATCACGTTTTCAGTAGAAGAAGGCGAATATGTCGCCATTATGGGAGAATCAGGATCTGGAAAAAGCACCCTACTGAACTTGATGGCCACGTTAGATCAACCGACAGCGGGAGAATTAGCGCTTAATGGTATCGATTTGACGACCATCAAAGAAAAAGACGCTGCAAGTTTTCGCCGAGATCATTTGGGCTTTGTTTTTCAAGATTTCAATTTATTGGATACTTTTTCTGTCAAAGACAATATCTTATTACCATTAGTCTTATCGAAAGTGCCGGTCAAACAAATGGACCAACGACTGCAACCATTAGTGCGAACACTGGGAATTACCGACTTGTTACAACACTATCCCTATGAATTATCCGGCGGCCAGAAACAACGGGTAGCTGTCGCACGCGCGATTATCACAAAGCCGGATCTCTTACTAGCAGATGAACCAACTGGGGCGCTAGATTCAAAAACTTCCGATCAATTGCTGACGTTGTTTCAGCAAATCAATCAGAATGGACAAACGATCATCATGGTTACTCATAGTTCCATTGCTGCAAGCCGCGCGCAACGAGTATTATTCATCAAAGACGGTCACGTCTTCCATCAGCTTTATCGCGGAGAACGAACGAATAGCGCTTTTCTAGAAGCAATCTCGGAAACCATGACAGCTGTCTTTGCAAGGGAGGAGTAAGGAATGTTCTTTCAAAAAATCGCCTTTTCCAATTTGCGAAAAAACACCAAAGCTTATACTCCTTTTTTACTGTCCATGAGTCTTCTAGTTGCAGTGATAATGATGACACAAATCATTGTAAATAATCCAGGAATGAATAAACTGCCAAGCAGTCAAAGTGCTATTTTTATGTTTCGACTAGGAAATATCATTTTAATGATTTTCGCCGCCATTTTTTCGTTTTACACCAATAACTTTTTGATCAAACAACGAAAAAAAGAATTTGGACTTTACAATGTTCTAGGATTAGGGAAACGAGAAATTGCGTTAGTGGTCTTTTGGGAACTTTTTTATAGCTGCCTCATCAGTCTGGCCGCAGGGCTAGTTGGAGGTCTTTTGTTTGCACGATTGGGGTTCTTGATTTTAAAAAGAATTCTAGAGGTGGGAGAATCTTTCGTCTTTGAACTTTCTGTAGAAAGTATCGGTCTTGTGATCCTTTACTTTTTGATGGTTTATGGCTGCCTTTTTCTATTCAATATGCTGCAAGTCCGGCGAACCAAGCCGATCGAACTGCTGCAAGGTAGTAAGCGCAATGAACAAGAGCCGCGAGCAAAAGGCTTTTTAGCCCTTCTAGGGATCATTTGTTTAGCGGTAGGGTATACGATTTCTGTCACAATCAAGTCGCCCATCAGCGCCTTAGCACTCTTTTTTGTCGCTGTGATTCTTGTGATCATCGCCACGTATCTGTTGTTTATTTCTGGCAGTATTAAAGCATTGCAGTTTTTAAGAAAGCGATCCACTTATTATTATCAGACGACCCATTTCATCAATGTATCAACGATGCTTTATCGAATGAAACAAAATGCAGCAGGTCTAGCAAGTATTTGTATTTTGTCAACAATGGTTTTAGTGACTGTTGCCACAACAGCTAGTCTTTATTTCGGACAGAAGAATGTGGTGGAAACACGATTTCCTTATGACTTTCAGATCGAGTCAGAGGCGAATCTGCAACAATTGAACCAAGCCATCGATAGTCTTGAAAATAAAGTAACGCTCAAAAACCGGAAACAAGTCACTGCTACTAAAGACTTACTTTTTACGGTTGAGGGAAACACACTTACTCCTTCAACAACTTTTGAAGATAACAGCGAGAATTTAGAAAAAGCGGTCTTTCTCACATTTGTTACTAGTACGGAGTACCAAAGAATCACAGGAAAAGAAGGACCAGAAAAAGATGAATTGTTGGTCTTTCCAGAAACTTGGACCCATCAAGCGTTGCCTAAAGAGCTGACGATCGATCATAGTCAGTTCACTCTTCGATCACTAACTGAGCTGCCACCTTTTACTCAAGTGGAGAATCCCGTTCAACAACTTGTGGTGGTAGTCGATGATACTTGGCTTTCTGAGAAATTAACTAGTTGGTATCAGGAAAAAGAATTCCTTATGTATCACCAACCAGTGATCACTACTGTTTTTGACTTCCAAGTGCCTGAAACCAGTGATCGAGAAACAATGGTCAAAGAGATACGAAAGGACCTTCAAGCAGCTGATCCGAATGCACGCATTGAATCAAAAGATCTCTTCCAAGTACAGACCAAAACGTTTACGGGAGGATTCTTTTTCTTAGGGTTGATTTTTGGACTGATCTTTATTTTGGCAGCTACATTAATCATCTATTACAAGCAAGTCTCTGAAGGAATAGAAGATAAAGAACGTTTTGAGATCTTACAGAAAGTTGGCTTAAGTCATAAAGAAGTCAAGCAAGTGATCCAACAACAAGTATTGATGATTTTTTCTTTTCCATTGGTAGCTGCGATTATCCACCTTGCATTCGCGTTTCCGATGATTCGCAAGCTGCTTTTGCTTTTCGGGTTGACCGACCGCAATCTGCTGATCAGTGTGACTGTTGTATCAGTTGCTCTTTTCGCAGTCATTTATCTGTTGGTATATCTTATCACAGCAAAAGTCTATTACCGACTTGTTGAACGAGAGCAATAATTGTTTGTCACTCACTAAGTTAAATTAGTTAAATTGAACAAAAAATACCCAAAGGAATAGAGCCCTCAGTGTTTGCATTACTGCAAAGACCTATCGTCAATGACAACGTCATGACTTGCTCTTTTCTCTGGGTATTTTTTTAAGAAAATTCTCTATGCTAGCTTCTCCGATTCACTTTCGATGCGAATAAATGAAAACTAATCACCGAAGCACGAAAGGTAGCATCCAGATGCCATAAAGAAGACAAGCAACCAGAACACTGCCTAAAAAAGAATTTTCTGAATGCCACATAAATGCAAGTTCGATTGCAAAAAGAACGAGAAGAATAGCGACAGCAAGTACCGCTGACTGATCAGTAAACAACAACCAGCCATAAATAAGTATCAGACAGATAAGATAGAGAATGTACCATTTTCTTAACTTTCTTGGTAGATAACGAACATTGCCAATCATCTGATGCTCCTTTCAATAAATCCACTCTCGGAACTATTTGTTTTTCTTGATCGTCATGACTACTAACGGGATCGTTAATGTGATATACCCAATAATAGAGGCCACCAACAAATAAAATGGCATAGTTGAAATATTGAATAAGTTGGTCAGTAAAACAGCAACCACCATAGATACGAAATAGCAAATAAACAATTGTACAAAACGTTTGAGATTCATCGATTTTCCTCCACAACAAATTTTTGATTATTCCTGCAATATTGTAGTCAAGCTAAGGTTCTGAAAGTTAGGTTCTTATGAAGTGATTTAGGGAAGAACTTCCTGCATGACATCCATCTGATCTGCAGGAACGTTGCCAGCATAGTTCGGCGTTGCTAGGGAAAGCCCACCATCATGGTTGTAAAACAAATACATTGTACCATGGTAGTCTTTACGATCTTGGGTTCCACCCAGTATTTTACCGATTGAGATTTGTGTATTCACTTTGACTTCACGAATTTGATTCGTTCCTACACTAAAAACGCGAATTGTTTTTGTGGGAACCGTTGCGATTGTTGCTCGGTAGCGGCTAGTCACGGAATCATCGGGTGTAGAACTTTCAAAAGTAACTTCCTCTTTGCTCTGATCAATAGTAACAGTGTCAGGAACGTTGAATCCTTCAAAAGAAACTGTCAGGACATTGGATTGTTGTGACATATCTACTTGATAGGGATATGCGCTTGCTGTTTCTGGAGTCTTTGGTGACTCCGTCTCTGATACCGATTCACTGGTAGACCCGCTAGCAGAAGCCCTCGTAACAGTTTTTGTATCTGAAAGAGAAGATTGCGATGATTCTACGGTTTCGCTAGGCATTTGTTTTTGGCTGCTCGAAGATGTGGTTGCTTCTTCTGGTACGTTTGCAGAACAGCCGCTTAATAGCAAGGATAGCAGCAATGGGACTAGTACCTTTCTTTTCATAAAACAGGTAGACCTTCTCTCGTTAATTTTTGACTATTATAACATAAATATCGGACAAAAAATGATCTCTGATCAACAAACCCAATCAAATCACGATAGTACCAGTCTTTAAAAATCCCGATTCCAAAGACGATCCCCAAGACTAACCCAATAGCTAAAAGAATTAGTAAAAGATTGACGAATATCATCAATCGATAATTGAAATGCCAATTACTGATTATGTAATCTAAGGGATTTTTACGGTGGATTTTTTCAGTGATTGGAATTTTTTTGAGTGCAGGAATCGTGTCATGGAAATGTTGAAACAGTTGATAGTCTTTCTTTGTCAATACATCACTAAAAATATGGCTATCCGATTGAAAATCAAAGTAAGCCCAAAACATGATTTCCTCGTCTTCTGGTTTCTCAAAGCGATTCAGTTTACGCGTCTTCAAAGAAAATGCCGGAATCGAGGAGTAGGGGTAACTGAAATAGGTTTGATCATCTAAAAAGTCGATGATCACAAGAAAAAGGATCCGTTTTTCTGAAAAAACAAATAGACGATTACTCCGAGTATCATTGAACTGTGCGACATATTGCTTTGCTCTTTCTGTACGTGCATAAGACAAACCAGCTATCCCTTGATTACTGATTGCAAGGTTGCCTGAAGTTGAGAGAGGGAGATAGCCTTGAACTGTTTCGTCTTTATCTAAGAGTGATTGAATTTCAGTCATCAATTCTTGAAAAAAGATATATGTTTTGCCATTAGCTAAAAGACGATTTTTTTCATCTTGCGTTACTTCATTTCTGAGACGACGATTTTCTGAATCAACGATCTGTTTAAAATTCATCACGATTCATCCTTTCTTTCCAAATCTTTTTCAATAATTTTCTGCCGCGAGATAAGTGATTATAAATAGCTGTTGTCTGCAAATCCAGTTGTTGCGCGATCTCTTCTGGACTTTCTTGATAAAAATAATATAAAAGAAAAATTTGTTGATCGACTTGGGATAACTCTTCGAGCCAAATCAGAAATTCTTCTTCACTTAACGGGGATTCCGTAATAGCTAGCTCTTGATATTCTTCAATACTTTCTTGTTGAAATGCTTTATTTAACTTACGCTTGCGATCGATTCCGCGACTTCGAGTAATCAGCAAGATCCAAGTGATAAAACTACTTTTCTCAGGATCATAGGCCTCGATTTTTTGCCAGATTTCATAAAATACTTCATTTGCTACATCTGACCATTCACTTTGTTCAGGAGGGGCTTGTAAGATTCGATGGATGGTCATAAGAATACTTGACCCGTAGCTATCAATTAGTTGTTCCAAGCCGGTATAATCTTTGTTCTTGATCAAATGAATCATTTGATGATCGTTCATTTTTTCACCTCTTTGTCTATTATACGGACGTCTCAACTGTTTTCTATCAGAGTTGTGAAAAATTCTTTTATCAACAAAAAAAGCTCCTGGTCAAGAACTCTCATTGATCACCGGGAACGGATTCAGTCAAAGAAGTCGTGATTCGCTGACGTATGAGGTGATGTTTCTCTTCATCATAGGTATTCTGCGGACATGTCCAATATGTTGCTGGATATAGCCAAACAGGTTTTGAACGACGCTCTTCGGTCTCCCAAGAATATCGTGGAAAAACGTGTGCATGAAGAAATTGATCCGTGTTGCCAAGAATATCGTAATTGACTCGCAGTGGTGAACAGGCGGCTAAAATGGCATCACCCAGAACACTCATCGAGACGAGAAATTCTTGTCTTTCTTCCAGTGATAAATCATTTAGGCTTCCGACTGATTTTTTAGGTAACAACACACAGTAGCCTGGTAAAAATTGGGTATCGCCAAAAACCGCAAAACCACCCGATAATTCCTTCATTAACATGGGATTTGTTCCATTTTGACAAGCTTTGATCCGATCATTGCGCCAATCCATCGAAATTCGCTCCTTTAACGAATTATTTTATCAATAAACCAACGAAGTCTAAATCGTTGACAAAAATGATCCCACAAAAATGTACCAAAAAACGCACCCACGAAGTAGAGTGTCCATGAAGCAAGTTCAAAGGGATTTCCAAATAAAAGAGACATGATTCCACCGATAATAAAAAGATAAGTACCAATCAGAATCTTTCGCAAGGTAGAAGGTAACTGGCGAATGAAAAAGGAGAGTAGAATAAATATTAGGAAATTCATTAATTGCAGCACGTCTAACCAAGCGAAATGATGAACGATAACCTGTTTCATAAGATCTGCTCCCATAAGAATCAAAAAGAAAAAAAGCAGTTTTATCCAGGATGGTTGATGTTGTTCCATAAATCCACCTTCTCTTATAGTAATTATCTAGTTTTAAAATACATAATTAATTATAACATAAGATCAGCAACATTATAGAAAGATGATGAAAAGGAACTAGGAAATAAATTGCATAAATAAGGAAAGAAACTGATAAAAGCTAGTTGAGAAAAACGAATGAGTGGCTCCAAAAAACGCTTGTATGAGACCTTTTCGTCAAACTCGTTTGAACTTTCTCTCGAAAAGTATCAAGGAAACAAGAAGTGTTTTTTATTTACCAGTATAATATTATGTAAACAAGATTACCTATGACAGTCGCTCTTTAAGAGACTCTGTCATAGGTAATGGGGAGAAAAGACAATAAGTAATGAGTTTTAGTGGATATGTTTGGTAAGAAATACACGATCCATACCAGTTACAATCGGACTCGTACGATCTGATAGCTGATAACCGAGTGTTTGATAAAATGAAAGTAGGCGGGTTTCTTGCAAAATCGTACTTAGCTGCCATGTCTTAATAGACGAGAATTTAGCTTCGACTAACTGAATGGCCATTTTACCAATCCCATGATTTTCATTAGCAGGCAAAATACAGATGGGGGCCACTCGAGCTACCAGCGCCGGGGCTTCTGATAGAACGATTCGTACAAAACCTACTGCTGATCCGTCGGCTTGGATCAAATAGAAATAATTATTCTCTCGTTGGTACTTTTTAGAGAAATTCTCATACGTTTCCAGATAAGGGGAGGTTTCTGTATCCTGATAGTGTTCAAACAACTGTTTAAAACTTTCTTTTTGTATCCGATACGCTATCGGTAATGTTTGGTAGGTAACTTTTTCTAACTGAATATCCATTGATCATTCTCTCTTTCATTGTTCAATTGACGACTCGTTAATAACCTTCTTACTTTTTACTGTCATGAAAATCGGGCCAAGCATTGATGCCGTCGCCTTCTTTTCGAGGAATCAAATGGATATGCAGATGATTGACGGATTGTTGGGCAGCAGCGCCATGGGCACTTAAGAAATTGATACCTTCAAAGTTACCAGATTTCACGCAATCTGTTGCCACCTTTTTTGCTGTCTTGGTAACTTGCATCCATATTTCTTCGTCACAAGCAAGAATAGAAGTTACATGTTGTTTCGGTATAACTAAGAGGTGACCGTCTGCAGCGGGATTTTTAGGAAGAATCGCCATTGTCCATTGATTTTCATAAATGATTGTTGCAGGAAGCTGTCTGGCTGCGATCTGACAAAAAGGACATCTCATCGTTTTCTCCTTTTTGAATCAATCATAGCCTATTTGTTTCAAAATGATAAGCGCTTTGTTTCATTAGTTAATTAAGGAGACATACAAATAGACAGCGAGAAGGATTCTTGCTTCCATCTGATCGTTTGTTTGACTATAATGGAACTATCATGAAAAATGGGGGCTTTAAACTATGCTAACAATTGCTTATATTGGCAATGGAAAAAGCACTAATCGCTATCACTTGCCTTTTGTTACTAAATTATCCGACAAAATCCACGTAAAAACAATCTATTCCCGAGTGATTCGCGATACTTGGGCAAAACTTCCTGGAACGACCTACACAACAGATATCAACGATATCTATGATGATCCAGCGATTCAATTAGTCGTTGTGACTACTCCTAACCATCTGCATTTTGAAACTGCCAAGGATGCATTGCTTCACGGAAAGAATGTATTGCTAGAGAAACCTTTTACTGAAACATATGCACAAGCTCAAGAACTTTTTGCTTTGGCTGCAGAAAAAGGACTGTTGATTCAATGTTATCAAAATCGCCGCTACGATTCTGACTTTCTGACTGTCCAAAAAGTTATTGAAAGTGGCGTTCTAGGGGATTTACTTGAAGTAGAAATGCACTATGACTATTATCGCCCCGAAATTCCAGAAAATACACAAGAATTCTCATTAAATAGTAGTTATCTTTATGGACATGCTTGTCATACCATCGATCAAGTGCTGTCTTATTTTGGCGAACCAGAGACATACCATTCAGAAGTTCGCCAACTTTTAGGTCCGAATCGCATGAACGATTATTTCGATCTGGACTTCTTCTATGGCCCTTTAAAGGTATCGATCAAATCAAGCTATTTCCGAATCAAAGAACGACCAAGCTTTGTCGTTTATGGTAAGAAAGGCATGTTTGTCAAACAAACCAAAGATCGCCAAGAAGAGCATTTAAAAATGTTTTATATGCCTGATCATGCGGACTTTGGAATTGATCTTCCTGAACATTATGGCTGTCTGACGTATTATGATGATGAAGGAATCTATCATGAGGAAAAAGTAGTTTCTGAAGTAGGAGACTATAGCCGTGTTTATGCCGGACTGTATGAAGCTATTATTAATGGAAAGCCTAAAACAGTCAAAGACGAAGAAACCCTAGTACAAATGAAGATTCTTGAAGACAGTATCCAAGCAGTTTATCCACGATAATTTCATTTCTGGTAATTCTCGTCAGAGAGCAGGCCAAAAGCCATCTGATTCTATTTTTTTGAGACAGATGGCTTTTTTCAATTAGCGTTTTCTATTTTTTTGCTTAACAAAAGCGATATATTCTAAGATATCCGTGATTTCTTCCTCGGTCATATCTTTGATTTGATGGGCCACTCGCCGTTGATTTTCGTCATAATCCCATTCATCATATGAAACGGATTCACCAATCAATAAAGGCAATGGAACTGAGAGTGCTTTTGCCAATTTTTTTGCAGTATCCACATGGGGTGTCTTACGCTTACCATTTTCAAAGCGGGAAATTTGCGCTGCACTGACTCCAGATTTCAAAGCCAACTGATTGACGCCGAGCTGTTTTTCTTCTCGGAATTTTTTTAGATTTTCGCCAAAACTCATACCAACGCCTCACTTTTTTCTTCTACTCTTTTCATCATAAAGTCAAAAGAAAACAAATGCGATGAAAAGCCAGCGACTTCTTCAAAAACTGTTGTTCCAAGGGAATTTTTCATTTATAATATTACCTATAGGAAATAAACGCTTAGGTTTTTCAATTGTCCGTTGCTTTTGTCTTCTACCCCCTGGAGGAAAATATGATTAGAAGAGATCGGATCTTATTTTTTATTGATGCTTATCAGCAAGAACAGAAACGAGCACCATCTATTCGAGAAATTTGTGCCCATGAAGGAATCAAATCAACTTCTCTCATTCACCGTCATCTACTTCGGATGGAAAATAGAGGCCTAATCACGAGAGAAAAATTTCCAAAATCACGCACATTGCGTTTAACAGAAGCAGGAAATAACTATTTGACAGAGTTACAAAAATCAAGGTGCGAGCAAGCGCTATAAGGTTAACGTGTCGAATAGGGATGCTCTCAAAATAAAAAAGCCTATGGCTTTTTTATTTTGGTGCTCGATAACCAGCAGCTTTGGCTTCCGCAATCGTTTTGAACCATTCTTTTGGATTTGTCGTCTGTTCATAGCCTCTCGTACCTGGCAGATGATAAATGCCATTTTTTGACCCTTTGATCAGACCATTTCCCTTCGCGTCTACATATTCTTTTTCATCTTCAGCAACATTCGATGTAGTATTTTTTGCCGAAGTGCTAGTCGCATCAGATGCTTCTTCAGAAAGCACACTTGTCCCATCTTGGTAATGGATCGTCACACCATCTTGAATATTGAATATATAAATATTGAAGCGGATCGTATTATCGCCAATCGATTGGGCTTGCATTTGAACGCCTCGTGCCACTAATTCATCACCGCGGTAAATAGGAGTCACCGAATAACGAACATAATGGCTGGGATCTTGTTCTAAATAGTATTTGATATCCATTTCATAGCGTAACATTTCGGGATTATTCAACTGTTGTGTACCTGTGATCAGATTTTTCCAGTTGGCATTTTCTCCCGCCAGAGCAAAGCCGATCAAATGAGTTCGATTATAAAGATAACCTTTTTTCAGCTTTTTATTGTGCCAGCCTGTAGGCGTGACACTAGAGATATCCCCGCGTTTTTCAGTAGGCATCAGGGATTGATTCAACATAGCTTCCGCAGAAGTGGCTCGATTTAAGCGATCGAGATCACCATATTTTTCCCATGCACCATTTTTTATAGAGAGGGTATCTTGTGAGAAGGAGGGGACATTGTTGTTGATAGTAATGGTTTGTGTCCCTTGATATGTCAATGCAGCGAGATTATTTGCTGACTGGGTTTCTTTTGTATGCGAATCTGATGCTTTAGAAGACTCTGACTGTTTCACCTGTATAGTAGATGAGTGTCCAGGTGATGAAGTGGGGTTCGGGTCTTTTTGGGTTTGCGTGTACAAGCTGATACCAAGTACAGCAGCAATCAAAAGACCACTGATTGTACCAAGAAGTTTCTTTGCCATGATTTTCTCCTAACATATGGTTTGCTCCTTTGTAAAATCGCGAGCGTAAGATGGGGTTGCGAGTTTCAATAAAGGAGGAAAAAATAAATATTCTGCTGCTATCATACCATTTTTTAAATAACAGTTGAAAAGAAAAAAACTTTTTTTACCAAATATTTCTTATATGAATAAATAGAAAAGAGAATATTATATAACGAATTATTCACAAAAGAACTAAGATTATTCACTAATGGGTAAAGGAGAATGGTCAAAAGTTAATGAACATAGGGAAGATAGGGCAAGAATGGGGATCTCAGAAGAAGATAGGAAGGAACAACGATAATAGTAGAACAGTGATACAAGGGGAGGCTTATTGCTTAATGAGCGAGGAGCTATCTTGAAAAAATCGTAGAGGATGAAGAGAGTTTAAAGAGGACTGTCTATCGCGTGAGTTTCAGCTTTTTCGTTTTAGTGGTTTTGAAGCCATTGACAGGGGATATTCAACGCTCCATAGCATTTCTTGCGGCTAATCATTATTGAGCTATAAAAGAAAAGCTGGTCTGACAATCGCAAGAAATGCTATACTAGGGATACATCAATCGATGAATTTACTCACGAAAGGGGAAATGTCATATGAATACTTATAATGGACGTCAAGATCATGGAGGTTTCCCTTTATAGAGTGGCACCTCCAAACATAAATGGAGGAAATTCATGGAAAATCAAGGAATTGTTATCTTTCAAGCGAAAGATCTGGCAAAAGTAGTCTTGTCTTCAGGAGAAGAACGTTATGCCCGTGTCTCCGGAAAGTTTCGCCAGCAAGCAACAGCATTGAAAGACTATCCGATCGTAGGCGATCGGGTAATGGGGCATTGTTATGATCAAAATCAATTTTTGATTGATACCGTCTTGCCGCGAAAAAGTTTTTTACAGCGGAAAGTAGCTGGAAATCGACCAGACGAACAAGGAATCGCTGCTAATGTGACGACTGTCTTTCTTACAACAAACGCCAATGAAGAGTTTAATCTCGCTCGCTTGGAGCGGTTCGTTACGATTGTTTGGAACAGTGGAGCCAATCCAGTCATTGTATTAACAAAAATCGATCAGATGGACACAACAGAAACAGAAGCAATCATCAACCAGCTGAAGCTGACATTCGCTTTGCCGGTTTTAGCTACCACCATCTACAAAGATGAGCGGACGCAATTCGAACCATTTTTGACGCCAGAAAGCATGGTAGCCTTTATTGGTTCTTCAGGGGTTGGTAAATCTTCTTTACTCAATCAATTACTAGGAGACGAACGGCAGACAACCAAAGCCATTCGTGAAGAAGATGGGCGTGGTCGTCACACTACCACGAGTAGACAGCTGTTCCGCTTGCCAAATGGGGCAATGGTCATCGATACTCCTGGCATGAGAGAAATCAGTTTGGAGACGGTTGCTGCTTCTTCATTAGATCGGCATTACCAGATGATTGAACTTTTAGCAGAAAAATGCCGCTTCAAAAATTGTCGTCATGAATCAGAGCCAAATTGTGCAGTCAAAGAAGCGTTAGCTTCTGGAGAACTCTCGCAAGATCTATTTAACCGTTACCGTAAAATGGAGAAAGAATTGGTCTATTTGAGACACAAAGAACACCTGCAAGCACGTAAAAAAAGAGAAAGATAGCAATACTAAAAGCGCTGTGACCTGAATGCTGTATACATTTTGACTCGTTTTCCTAATCACATTAAGAAAGGGAGGTACCAAAATGGGATTCCTGCAAAAGAGCCACAGCGCTTTTTTTAGACTGAAGTTAAATAAAAAAATCCGTCGGACAGGAATGCCCAACGGATCGAAGCAAACGATTTGCCCCTGCCAAGGTAGTCTCATTTATACGTAATGGACCAATGAAACGCAATAATTATAGAATAGGACCACTTAAAAACTATCCTCGCAAAATTTTTTCAATTGTTTTTCCTCTGGCTAATTCATCAATCAATTTATCCAAGTATCGAATTTCTTGCATTAAAGGTTCCTTGATCTCTTCTACACGAACGCCACAGATAACTCCTTTGATCATTTTTCTTTTCGGATTCAAGTCAGGCGCCTCTGCGAAGAAACGTTCCATTGAAACTTCTTCTGCTAATTGTCGGGACAGACCTTCTTTCGAATAACCAGTTAACCAAAAAATAATCTGATCCACTTCATCTTGGGTACGATTTTTGCGCTCCGCCTTCTGTACATAGAGGGGATAGACACTTGCAAAAGACATGGTGTATATGCGCGGATTTTCCATTTTTTACCTCCGTTGAAAATGTTTTCTTGATCTATAGTATACCATGAATGAAAAGAAGAATGATTGGTTGGTATCTCACAGAAAAAAGATCAGAGAATGATCTGTCGATCTTCTTCACGAAACCCATAGACCTTTTGTCGTTCTTCACCGTCCCAATAGAGCAAAGGTAAGTTTTTGTGCAACATTAAACTCGTATAAAGTTCTTTGATGGATAGTGGGGGACGATTAGGTTCAAAAAATAAAATCAAGTTCCCAGAAGCATCTTGTGCAATCGTCGTGAAAGGGACCAAGGTTTCCTTACGGCTTAAGTAAATTCCCTGATACTCTTGTTGTGTCGTTGTCGTTAATGCTGTCAGCAAATCCCGCGCTCTCATGAAAGAACCGCCTTTCCTCGTTGTTGAGACAATTGTTCGATGTCCATCATAATTTTCGTTTTCCCCCGAACAGCATATTTACGGACAATAAATTGCTTGCGCGCATTCCACTCGCCAACAGCCACCAAAGACATGCCTTCCGTGACATCTGCTAAAAAAGATAAGCTATGGCGATTGATCAAACAATTCGTCGTTCCTACTGTAAAACGGACGAGGGGAGAAGAAGTAAACGTCAGCAATCGAATCTTTGTCACTGTTCCTTTAATCGTTTGCATAGGGGAAACCTCCTTTAAAAAAATAGATTTGCACATTCCGTAAAAAACTTTCCGATAGTACGCTTGTCGTGGCTCATCGCCTACGATTCATTCATCCAGTGCGAACCATTTCGTCTCTTCGAAAAAGGAAATATGCCGGATCTCATCGTAATGTACTTTACGTCCATCAATATAAATGCCTAAAGAATCGTAGCTTTGGATCATGCCGACCACGTCAGGAGGGTAGAGACCGTCTTCATTGACTTCTTCACATTGGATCGCTACTGCTCGACTTTTGATCCTAGCTAAAGTCAACACTTCATTGATCTCTTCGCTAGTCATGGCTGGCTTTGCAGGCCACACAAAGTGACGCTGGCGCTCATCCTGTCCGACTTCTGTTGTATGTTCCGATAGAAAGAATCCCTGCCATTTTAATTTTTTTCGATCTTCGTAGGGTTGGAGCATGCCCATAAGAATCACCTCTCACCACTATAATACAAACATTCGTTCGCATTTGTAAAGCGAACAGTTCTTTAAATTTTGCCCCAAAAATAGATAGGAGTGAGGGCGATCTTAAACTCAAACAGGACAGGGATGGATAGATACACTTTTTTAATGACTTTTATCAGCAAAATCTTTTTCCCTCAACTCACATCAGGTCAGTAGTAAACCAATTTATTTATATGTTGATGAGTAAAGATTATTGAATTAAACAAGAATTAAATTTACAATAAAAATAACATAAAAACCAATAAAAATAAAAAGGATGGAGAAATAATATTATATGATAACGCTTTATTGCAAAACTAATTGTATTCAATGCAAAAAGACAAAATTATTTTTAGACGCTCATCGAATCCCATATATCGAAAAGAACATTGAAGAAAAAGAAGAATTTCGCGAAGAAGTGAAACTATACGGATTCCAGTCCGTACCAGTTTTAATCCCTAATGCCTCAACTGGTTTGAACCCGTGGTTTGGCTTTCACCCAGATGAATTAAGAAAACTCAAACAGAAATGATCGTCGCAGCCGCCAGACACAACCACAGAAATGCATTTTATAACAATCGATCGCTATTTTTTGAAGTAAACTCAAGAATTGATTTTAAGGAAATTAACTCAGCTTAATCTGATACCTGATAAACTTATAAACGAAACATATACAGCAATAGCAACAATTTTATGAAATCAAACAAATGAGTCACTTAGTAACAAACGAAAGATCTTAATGACGAGACCCAATCAAATGAAATCGATGTATTAAACTAGTGATCAGTGACATACACCAAGACAATACATCAACTAGCAGCCAAATAAACACCAATGACAGGAAAATTGGCGAATCGTTGTTGATTTCAACATTCATAAGGGGAAAAAGACAGCGAGAGAGGGTCAAAATGCAAAAATCAAAAACATTTTGAACCGTCTTTTTCCAAATATAACTTTGTATAATATATATTATGTAAACTAAAATAAATAATTTTTAAAGTTCTGAAAAAATCTGGTGAATTTACTTCTCCCCCCTCTGATTGAGCTGTATTTTTCCTTAAAAACAGCGATTTTTCTTAAAGTGAACCATTTTGAGTAAAAAATGAGTCTTTGCCGCGCAGATTGATGATTTTTATGTATTGAATGCCAGTATTGTACAGTTGGCTTCCTAAAACAAATTTTAGCGTGCTTCAGCTGCTTATTAGGATTTTTGATGCATGACTGATTGGTGATTTCAGTGATGATTGAACTGCAACCAAAATCTATGATTGTAGCTGCAGTTAGATTTCAGCTCCTGAGAGAAACTTTTCTTTATATGACTGATGACATAACTAACAATCATGTAAAATGATAACGGCTGATTAATTCCAAGTGGTTCATGACAGCAGCTTTCCGCAAAACACCCATACCTGGAAACTTATCCTTTTTGTATGCTTCAAGTAATAACTCTAAGCCTGATGTTTGAGTTGGATAGATTTCTTCATGTTGCAAAACTTGTGACATGAGCTGTAGAAACTTTTCTTTTTGAGTTTCTAATGATTCGTCCGAAACAAAATGAGTGATTCGCAACTTCTGCTGCTGATCAATAAATAGCCAGTGTAAAACAATTGTTTTAGAGGGATAACTATGTGCATAATAGATTTTGCTGTCGATAGAAAAATCACTATAGCCGGAAAATCCTTGCTGCTCGTAGTGCTGATAAACGGTTGGTAACACTTCTTCTGGTACTTCCTGATAGAAGCTGTTTCTAGGCAGTCTAGTAAAAAAATCATGCATGAGAATCTTTGGTCCCTGGATTTTTTTCAATAAACGGAATTCTTGTCCAACTAAGATCGGTGTCTGATTTTTACTCCAGTCACTGGCCAACGCTGGAGCAGATCCATGAACAACCCAAAGGTCCGGCTGACAGTCAATGGTTTCAATTGGCTGATCGATGATATAGGCTTTAGCGTTAGGCAGTGTTTGTAATAAACGACTTCCTTCTTCCGTCAGAAAGTCCCCCGCCTGTGGATTGACGATAACAAAAAAAGGATGCGCTTTTTTCTGAAACAGCTCAACTGTATCCCAAAAAGTCTTGGATTGCCGGATAGGCTCAATGACGGGTTGAACTTCTAAAGACAGCTGTTCCATTTCTAATAGACTTTTTAATGCCAACAAGTCAAATTGTTTGCCGCGAAAATATGGATAATACATAGTGCTACTCCTTTTCTTGTGTCAAAAAACGCTGTTCCAATTCGAAATAAGCTTCTCGCGTTGCAACCAGTTCTTCTTTTAGCGCTTCAATAGCTTGTAGCTGCGTATCTTCAATAAAACGGTCGTAGTAATTGACCCCGCCGCCAAATAAATCGTATTCTGGTTCCCTTTTCTTTAGTTCTTTGTACAATCGTTCCGTCGAGAAAACGCGCAAACCTCGTGCTGTTTGCTTGGCCTTCCCCACTTCTCGTGCTTGTGCAGAGATCAAACGATACAACAATGCGTTTTCGTTGACGAGTAAAGATTGCCGCTGCGGTTTTTTCTCGACGCTAAAATAACCAGGGCTCCCCTTTTCTTGATCAGAAAATGCATGGTAAACCAATACACCGATGGCAGCAGGAATCTCTTCCTTGACCTTTACATATAATGCATGCGGCAAAACAAAATAATTATAATGCCCAATAAATGACAGCTTCGCTTTTGAACGAAAATCCGCTAGGCTGACTTTTAATTCATAACAGCGCCATTCAAACAAATTTTCTGGTGTTAAGCGACAACTTAGAGTATCAACGATTCCTTGATCGTCCGGCATGATTACCTCTTCGATGACAATATCACTGTTTTCGCGACAGTAATAATAAAGGGCTTCTTCCATTTCAAGAGTCAACGTAGTTTTCATCTGACTAGACCCTCCTATTCACAACTTTCTCTCATTATAAAACATATGTTCGCATTTGTGAATAGGTTTTATAATGCAGTCCTGATTCTCTCCTATTCTTTGATTTTAAAGGTCTTCGGCGCGAAGCGAATGATTAGTACATATCCGACAAAAACATAGAGTAATAAGACCATTGAGACAACGATCGAGTAAGCAAATCCAGAAACATGCAGGCGCAGGTTGATATAGCTGATCCAATACAATACTCCACTGACAAATTTGTAGACCGGATTGACCACTCTCATATCTCCAGTAAAAGGTTGTAGCAAGTAATAGATAAATAATTCATGAAATGAGAACAATGCTGTCAAACTCGTCAATAATAAAAATAAGACCCCAATGAAATACCAGCTAGCTTGCAATCCATTTAGCAAGTCCCATAATAAGAAGCCGACAAAAATACTACCCGCAAAGACTCCGTTGTAAAACATTGATTTGATAAAACGGTAATTAAACCCACTGAGGATCGTTTCTTTCTCCCGATAAAAAGGATAGTAAAGCATGGAGATGTCACAGTTAACAAAAACCATTTGGACGATTGCTTTTCCCAATGAACCAAAATACATAACTAAAAATAGAGCTGGCAGTAGTGCTGTCAGATCCTCTTCATTAGGATATGGAACAATCTTCAAAAAGGATAATAAAATCAATCCTAGAAATAGAATAGACACAATACCGACACGGTTCAGCAATTTTTTGCGCAACAGTTTACGGTATCTTTGAAAGAGCAATCCGTTGAGGTATTCTGATCCTTGCAAATGAGTGAGTGGCTTCTCCTGATCCAAAGAAAGTTTTTTCTGCATTTCAATCCCTTCATTGAGATATTGACTTGAATCTGAACTGATGGTTTCTAGCACACTAAATTGCTGATAGCTTTTTTCAACAGAATAAAGGAAAAAATCATTTTCTTGTGTAAAGTGTTTTAGGTAGTAAAAACAGCCAGTGCCGGCAATCAGAAAGAACGCCAAAAGTCCCAACCCGAATGTCATAGTTGGAATAATCTGTTGAAGCAATAAGCCGTAGAGCGACGCTAAAATCAGCATAGATATGGCTAGTCGCCAACCGATGCGCCAGCCACTGCCCCATTGCTTTTGGAATCCCCAGCGAATTAGACTGGCAGCTGCCACACAAGCAAAGCCAGCACCAAAGATACCAACGAGGGTCAGCCAACTATTGCCAGCAAAAAAGCTGTACAACAAAAATGCTGGTAGATAATAAATAATGGATTGGATCGTCTTAAAGAAAAGATTCATTCGCAAATACTGTCGTTTTGACACCATGAAGTAATCCGTGAATTCAATCGCTTTTTGATCTAATGTAAATGAGAACAAAGAAAAAAAATTGCTGGCTAGTGCAACGACCACTAGCCAAGTATAAAAACCAGCAATCATTATTTGTTCTTCAAACTGATCAAAAGAGCCAAATAAATTCTCCCAACCATGAAAAGCAACCAAGGCAATTGCATAATAAAAAAGCAGCCAAATAATTTTTGTGAAAAATGGCAAGATCAAGCGCAAGCTAAATAATACAGTAAAAAGCATTTTTTTGAGACCGTATTGCCCATAAAGATCATGGGGAAGATGTTTTCCAATCAAAGGAATTTTGGTCAAAAAATAGAGAAATCCATTCGCTTTCGTTGAAAAAATCGTCTCTTCATAAAGCCAATAAAGTTTAATCCATTGCAGCATCGGGCTCCCCCTCCGTCAGCAAAGTAACGATTTCTTTCTCAAAATCTGGTTCATGAATGTGAGAAGGATCAATCCCGGTCAATTGATGATTATTTAGTAGGACCACTTCATCACATAAATCTTGTGCAAGCTGTAAAATATGAGTGGAAAACAGTATGATCGAATCCTCTTTTGCTGATCGGATCATTTGTTTGATTTCATGGGCAGCTACAACATCGAAAGAGGTCAATGGTTCATCAAACAACATGATTGGTGGCTGCACCATCAAAGAAAGAAGCATTTGTACTTTGTTTTTCATGCCATGGGAATAATCTTTCATTAAACGATGCTGCTCTTCTGAAGAAATTCCTACAGACATTAAAAATTCTTCTGGAGAAAGCGACTGTTTGATGCGCTCCCGATTGACATCCATAAAAAAGCGCAAAAACTCAATCGCCGTCATAAAACCTGGCAGATGCGGTTGCGTGAATGTAAATCCGACATCTGTATTTTCATAGGTTCGTTGATTGCCGTCTTCAACTAAATAAATACTCCCGCTATCAACGGTCATATTCCGAGCGATACATTGGAATAACGTCGTTTTCCCTGCCCCATTGCGCCCTAAAATACCATAGATTTTTCCGGTTTCAAATTGATAACTTGCCTGATCAAAAATTTGTTTCTTGTCAAAGCTTTTGGAAATAGCATTGATCTCTAAAAACAAAAAAACACCCCTTCTCTTTAAAAACAAAGATTATTAACTAGAGATCCCGCTTGCAAGGTTTTCTAAGTGAAACGATTTACGTTGGTAGCCGTCATCATCTTAGCAAGCAAGTGCAAACGAGACTCGTTCATTTTTTTCTCATCGATAGAACATTATCCTTTCACATCAACTTACTTCATGGCGATTGACGATTTCAGACAACCGGCTCCTGTAGCCAAGCCAACAGCCTAGGACCCCTAGCAGACCAATTAGTAAATGCCATGCCCAAGATATCACTGAAGAACCGCTATTCAGTAATCCAGCAGGCAACTGATAAAAACTGGCTAAAATCATGAAAGGCTCGTTCAAAAACAATCCCACCTAATGAATCGCCAATCTAAAAAGCCAAACCAATCCCGTTCAAGGAAAAAAGAGTCTCCTCGATAGCCATCAAATGAAGCGATTGTCCTACTAAAAATCGGATCGTCACGGATTTTTCCCCTTCGGAAAAAAGGAATTGTTTGTCACATGAACGACTATATAGGAAAAAGATAACTGCCATGCCGATCCATAGAATACCGACCACCCCTAGGAAAATAAGGAGTAAAAAGAGCCAACTTTGAAAAGAACTGTCTTGTGAAGTCTGTTTTGAACGCCGTTCAAGAGCATACCAACGAAAAAAAAGAATGTCCACTTTTCACAAAAAAATAAGAGCGAACTCACAAATGTAAATAGTCCATAACTCATCCACAATGTTCTTCTTCGAATGTTCTTCTTCGAATGAAATAAGCTCCTGCAGTAGAGAAAGGATAGATATAACGCCAATTCAAAGTCATTGTTGTTCCTCCTTTGTGATCAGTTTAGCATACGAAGCAGAAATTGAAAACGTTCGTTTAATTTAGTTTACATATTCTTTTTATAAGAAACAAATAACATCCGCCTCCCACTTCTATGCAAGACGGATGTTATTTAAAAAGCAGCCGAATGAATCGTAATTTAGAAATAACGGCTGATCAGTGTTAGTAATTGTTTGGGAAATTCTTTAAGATTGCTGATATCGATATATCTTTCCGCGCCATAGATTTCTTTGATGACGTCTTTGTCTTGTCCGATGGCAGCGGACAAAAAGATGAGTTCCTGGCGTTCATACTCTTTGATGACTGCTTGAATATCCGCTTTCGCCTTATTGCCCGTATAATCTGGCATCGCCTTTGGCTGACCATCACTAATCGTCAATAGTAATTTTGTCGTAGCAGATTGTTGGGAAAGTTTTTCAGCTAGTACCCGCAGCACTGCCCCATCACGATTGTTTTGTCGGGGTTGAAGAGACATCAGCTTTGCCGGCACATAATCAAAAGGTTCAGCAAATTCCTTATAAGAATAGAGAGAAGTCTTCTCTCGTACAGACAAATCGGCTGTGTCGCCATAAATCATCAGCGGGAGATCTAGGCGCTGTGCAAACGCACTCACTGCGAGTGCAGCTTGTTGTGCAGCGGTGATCCGTCCCTCCCGTACCATGGACCCTGATTCATCGATTCGTAAAGCGATCGCTAATGAAGGCTGTTCATGAGGAGGATTTTTCTTATCAAATGTTCGAAAGTCGCCATAAGCAACACGACTTGCATCAAAGCGTGTCCCGCTATATTTTCCTTTGCCATAAGAAGAAGCTGCTTCATTTTCTAATAATTCAAGCAACTGTTTTGTTATTGTTTCAACCACCGGCAACAACGGTGCTAGAAGTTGTTGGGCTTTCTGAGAAGCATTTTCTTGGAGTTTTGGCCGATGCACAATCAATCCTTCTTTCGCATGGATAGATTGTTTTAGCGCTTGCCGCGCTTCTTGATTTGCTTGTTTTCTTACTTCTTTATCCAATTGCCTGAATTCTTCGATCGAAAGATGCTGACTGGAAGGTTCTTGAGCAGATTGTTCACTTCCTTCCTTTGTGTGTCCCTCATCAGACGAATGTTGGCTCTCTAAAGAGTCTCCATCTATAGTGTCTTGAGGCACCGCTTCCTGATTATCTTGGTTTGTTTCCTGTGTATCTAGCACCTCAGGTGTCTCCAGTGTCTCTGCTGTTTTTTCAGTACTAGCTGCTGTCCCCATCTGCAAGGATGCTTCTTCAATATTTCGCGCATCCGCCTCTTCAGCAGATACGATGCGTCCATGTATTGGTTGTCGATGACTCATTTTCTGTCCTTGATACAAACGTCTTAGCTCTAAGAGCAATTCTGATTGATCGAGGGCTTCTTGCAGCAGACGCAATTCGTCTGGATCTGTCGTTAACTTGTATAAGACTTTGACCGCTAACGTATTTAAAGGTGATTGCCCATTTTTAACCGTATTCAGCCAATAAAAATAAGATCGCATACCAGCCACACCCTTGATGGCATTTGCTCGTGCAGAAGTATCGAGAAGTCGAATAATCTCTGCCATTTTGCTAGCGATCGCTTGATCTTGAAAGCCGGTTTTAGCAAGTCCCCGTGCGACCATCACAGATAGTTCAGGAAGGTCCATTTTTTCCGCATGTTGCATCCGATCTCTAAGAGATTCATTCAATGGACGATTGCCCTGATAGTTCCGATTTGTTGTGATAATGACGACACAATCCGGATGGCGCCTGACAACGCCAGTTGGCAGATTCAGCATCCCATTTTGCTCCAATGCAGAGTTGAGAGCGACGAGTACCGAGGCATCCCGGATGACTGTTGGTTCTTGGATTTCTAATAGATACCCTTTTTCCATCGCACGAACGATTTCCGAAGGATAAAATTTATAATGAACGACATCGGTCGTATCTATTTCTTCAAGTCGTCGAATCAAGTCTGCTAATTTTTCTCGGGCACCCTCACTGGTGAGCGAATAGTGATCCGCAATCACTTGAATGACCTGATCTAAGCTATTACTCAAATAGATCGCTTCTAACAATTCACTGTCTTCTTCTTGATCTGTTGCTACGATCGGCAACAATGCACCAAAAACATCTGATTTATCCATATCAGCAAAACAGGTGATTTTGGTATAAGGCAATTGAAGATCATAGGAGAGAGCTTTGGCTAATTGCGTTTTTCCAGAGCCAGCATCTCTTTCCAATAAAACATTGAAAATCTTCATCTCTGGATCTTGCCAGTTTAGCTTGATTTCTTGAGCGATCCGCAGTTCTTCTTGACTTGTCTGATGACTCGCTGGTTTTTTCCAAATCATTTGCTGTTCTAACTTGCTGAACTGTCGACCTTCTGTCAAAGTAAAAGGGGTACGATTGATCCCCATGTAGATTCCTCCTTTCTTAATAGCCCAATTCGTTTAACAACCGACTTAAAATTCGAAAACGTTCACCGATCAATTCACCATCTTTTTGCAAGGCATCATAGAACAATAGAATATCCTCATCAATTTTAGGATTGTCTGTATCAACTTCTACTGTCATCCGATTTCCTTGCAGTCCAATAATATCGATGAGTGGGTTTTCTGGATCATAAAACTTTTCATGACGATAGGCATCTTGAAAATAGAGGCTAGATTGCGCGACAAGGATCGCTAAGTCAAGAATCCGTGATAATGGGAGTTCTTCTGATTGACGAGACCACTTTTCCCCCGTGTGCCGCCATACTTTCCCTGAGATATCTACCTTTCCTCGATCATTCCATTGTGCCAGACCCAACGATAAGCCTTTCGCATCCGTATGAAGCGCATAGCGTCCATCTACTGTATCATAGTCTTCAACTTTGATGACGGGTTTGTGTTTTAAGTTTTCTGGTATTTTCATTTTCCATCCTCCTGTTTAGTAATTTACTAAAGTAGTAATTGGATTAAGTATAGTCAGTGTGAATCGGATAAACAAGCAAGATGCTTTTAAAGCAAAAAAATACCCATGTGACCAGAAACTAGCAAAAGGAATCCCTTGACAAGCTTCTAAGTAACATAGGTATTTTTATAAAAATCAAATAATTGCATAGGAATAAATAACTCACTTTTATTATTGCGCTGCGATGGCAATCCCAATCGCTTTTTCACCCAAATGAGAACCAATCACAGGACCAAAATGACCCACTTCGATTTCGGCATCAGGGTATTTCTTTTGCAGCTTTGCTTTTTCCTCTAAAGCCACAGACAAGTTATTGGCATGGATCACATAGAATTTCACTGGGTAAGCGATTTCTGATTCTCTTTGACCAATAATGTCTTCTGCGCGATTAAAAGCTTTTTTACTGGAACGAATCTTCTCATAAAGCACGATTTTTCCTTCGTCAAAAGTCAAGATCGGTTTGATCTTCAATAATCCGCCGATCAATGCAGCACCATTTGTTAAACGTCCGCCTCGCACGAGATTGTTTAAGTCATCTACGATCAAATAAGCATACGTATTATCGCGGATGCGATCGATGTGGGTCACGATCTCTTCAATGGTTTTGCCTTGTTGGTTCAGATCCAACGCAGCTTCTACCATATGTCCCATTGGCATGCTGGTGATTTTAGAATCATAGGGAATAACCCGCGCGCCTTTGATATCATCTTTGATACCATATAACGTATTGATAAAGCCAGAAATGCCGCTAGAAAGGTGAATACTTAAGATCGTATCATAACCTTTCTGGGCAAGGGTTTCGTATAATGCAATCACTTCACCAAGGACAGGTTGAGAAGTTTTAGGAAATTCTTTACTGTTTTTCAGCAAAGAGTAATATTCATCTGGCTGAATGTCGATCCCTTCGTTATAGCTTTTTCCATCTAAAATAACAGGTATTGGGATAACGAACAAGTCAGCGTGATCCTGGATGCGTTCAGGCAAGTAAGCTGTACTGTCAGTAACAACGGCTAATTTCATTTCTTTTCCTCGTTTCAACATATTTCAAACGTCATTAATAATATAGCATAAACCAGTAAGCTTTCAAAACTCTTTTCAAAAAGTTTTCAGTTAAACTTACTGATTTAAGAAACTTTCGATGGCTTGTTTATTGGTATCAAAGTTGATGACCAGCACACTTCCTGCTTCATAGGTTGAGCCATACTGCCATGAATCATCGACAGGAACAGTTAAGCGATCAATGCCCCCTACGCCTTTGGCAATCGAAAATGTGTTTCTCAGCAAGAAGCTAACTGGCAGATTAGTAGAAGCATACCCTAGGAC
>NZ_JBDGBK010000037.1:0-28775 GCF_040910045.1 Enterococcus sp. RTP21361st1_A6_RTP21361_211029
GTTCTGGTGTTGCCAGTTGCGCAGCAACTGATTGGGACAACTACATTGACGCTTGTACAGCATCTTAGTATCGCGGTAAATGGCTTCTTACTCTTTGCGGTGGTTGAAGTTGAAAAGCATCTAATGAAGCGGCGCGCCAATCGGCAAAATACAAAAACAACCAATGAATTAAGCTAAGTCATTGGTTGATCAGATAATAGGTTTGGATGAGCTCAGTCAATTGATTGAGCTCATTTTTAGTTGGCAGCATTGAAAGATAGAAGACTGGTAATTTGGGATCATCCAAAGGGACGTTCGAAATAATGAAGTCGTCATTTCGAGTAGTCATCCCTGCGAATTCAGCTGGTTCGACTGGGACTAATTCGATCCTAGAACCCAAATAATCACTTATTTCCTGTTGCAAGAAAACTTTCCATGCTGGTTCTCCTTGAAAGAAGAAGAAAGCTCGGGTCGTTACTGGTCGTGCCTGAAGCACAGCTTGTTGTACGAGGAGTGAAGCCATATTCAAGATATACTTAGGTTCATCGGTTACAATGGCAAATTTTGGATCTAAGATAAATTTCCGTAATCGTTCAAAAATTGCTTGATAGTTGTGTTGACGAATGTGCATCATTTCTTGATACTCTAATTGAAATTGTTCAGACAGTTTTGCGGATTCATTGAATTTTAAGACCAAAAGCAGCAAATTGTCCGCTAACTGGGTTTCAGAAAGTAGGGGAATCGCCAATTCTTGCCCAAGTTCTTGAACAAATCGCTGGACGGATTGTTTGATTTCCTGATAGGCATCTAGTGTGACAGCAATTTTGCTTGTCCACTGATTGTTGTAATTCCAACTTTCCAGAAAACAATAGAAACTAAAGAAACACTCCTCCTGATTCAAATAGACGCCTTCTTTTTGATAAACTTGCTGGAGCGACTGATGATATTGTAAAAAAAGCGGATCTAAAGGATCAAAAGCGAGTGCATTGACCCGACAATTGGCTTTGATTCGGATTGTATTGATGAAGAACCAGCAAGTGCCAAAAGTTTCTTCAGAAAGAACGTCCAACTCTTGACGTTTCAGTGACTGTAAAAAGATAAGATAATGTGATTCATGAATAGCATAATCTTCAAAGAAATAATTATTGTGGGTAAAAGGCAGCAGCAGACGATGGAAGAAAACTCGAATGCTGATCTCACTACCTGACAGTTTGACTTGCTTGGCGTTCAACTGAATTCGAATATTGTATGGTTTAATGCCACGGTTGATTTTTGTAACATGACGTTTCAATGTTTCAAAAGAGATACCACTGTCATGCAAGAAAGATTGTGTTGAGATTCCTTTTGCAAAGAATAACTGTTTGATCAACATAGCGCCAATTGAAAGCGGCAAGAAGCTTTCCCATAATTGATTGGTTAGTTGGGAATCTTTTTTAAGTAAAGAAAAGCCATTACTTGTCGCTTCGATTTCCCATCCGTCAGGCAAATGCTCTCGAATATACTGAATATCTGTAAAGACAGTCCGCTCTGTAGTTTGAATCGAAGCAGCCAATGCCTTTGCCGTAATCGTTTTGTGATTGGATAACTCTTCGAGAAGCAGGATCTGCCGTAATAAATCTTTTTCTGTAATGATACTTTTCATCATTGTATCCATAGAAAGCTTCCTCTCCGATTCAGAATAAGCTGATTGGTAAAAAGTTTTCTTTTATTTTACCTCGCATTGATTCAGAATGCTATTTCTTTTTCGTATAAGAAAAGGAGGGGAGCAGGATTTTTGCTTGGATCCTTCAAGCACAGTAGTATTCCATAAGGTCTTGTGGCATCTTGAATTCTACTGTAGCTCATTTATTAACTATTCTTATTCCGAAAACGACAAGTTTTGGGGTTCCGTTGGGTAATACTGTTCACTATTAAATTCGGTTGTTTGAATATCATTGGGAACGATTTCTAAACAAAAATCATCAGCCCACAAAGTGCCTTTTCCCTGCAACAAAAACCCAAAATTTAAAACTTCAGCTTCCTGTGAGACATCTAAGACAGAAGAATAATAATTCCAATCATTTGTGCCTGTTACTGGACGATTCTGCATATTATCGAACGCTAATTGTTCAAAATTTTTGCCATCAATTCTCAACCAAATTCCTCCCCAACCTTCAATTGATTCTGATTTTAGGTATGCGCTTAATCGCACACGTTGATTAATGTAATTTTTTGCACTCACTTGTTGCATAACAGTTGCAAAATTCTCTGTGTATAAGCTCTCTGTTTGGCTCATTTTTACTGACTGATTTCCACTATGAAAATTCATTTGATCAATTGTCACTTCATATTTGTCAAAATTATTTCCAGAAAGCAACCAGCCATTTATTTTTGTCTCACACATTTTTTGATTCCCCCTAAAAAAGTTTTTAAATTGGATTCTATATTGTCGAGGAGGGAGTTGATAATAGGACTTAAAAACTCTGGAAAACGCCTCTTGTGAGGAAAAACCGCTGATCAGAGCAATTTCGATAATCTTCAATTCGCTCTTCAAAAGTAGTAGGGAAGCATGGGCCATACGTCTTTTTTGAAGATATTTATATACTCCCATGCCCAGTTGTTTTTTAAATACACGCTGAAAATGAAATTCTGACATGCCGGCTTTTTTTGCAATTTCTTTTGAGGAGAGATCGCCAGTCAAATTATTTTCAATGTAGAGTAATGCCAGTTGAATGTCTTTTGTATAATCCATAATCACCTCACTGCCTCCTTGTATGTAGAATACATCTTTTATTGGAAGGTTTTTTGATAATTAATGCTTTTTTACGATAGGTATGAAATCTAGTGTAACAACGATAAGTTTTATTGAAAAGTACGAATAGAGTACTTGTTAACGTTCATTTTCCTAGAGATGATTATAACCAATAAAAGAACTGAGTTCGAGACACAATCATTTCTTTTGAAAAAAAAGTGAATAGGAGTAAAATATAAGTGAAAAAAAGAACATTAGGAGGAAAAAATATGTGTACATCAATTACTTATTCAACGCGAGATCACTATTTTGGTAGAAACTTTGATTATGAGCTGTCTTATGAAGAAGTAGTCACGATTACTCCTAGGAACTATAAGCTGTCTTTTCGAAAAGTTGGTGAGTTATCACAGCATTATGCGATGATCGGGATTGCTGCTGGTATAGCGGATTATCCGCTGTATTATGATGCTACCAATGAAAAAGGTTTAAGCATGGCTGGGTTAAATTTTGCTGGTTTTGCAGATTACAAAGAACCGGTTGAGAATAAAGACAATGTCACACCATTTGAATTCATTCCCTGGATATTAGGGCAATGCAGCACAGTAGCTGAAGCAAAAGAATTGTTGAATAAAATCAATTTGGTTAATATCAATTTTAGCGAAAATCTTCCGCTGTCGCCTTTACACTGGTTATTAGCGGATAAAGAGTCTTCAATCGTTGTAGAAAGTATGAAAGACGGACTTCATATCTATGATAATCCTGTTGGTGTCCTAACGAACAATCCTTCTTTTGACTATCATTTGTTTAATTTAAATAACTATCGTTCTTTATCTAGTAAAACGCCAACCAATACCTTCTCAGATGCAATCGAATTGAATGAGTATAGTCGAGGAATGGGCGGAATTGGGTTGCCTGGGGATTTGTCCTCGATGTCTCGATTTGTGAAGGCTGCATTCACAAAACTGAATTCTGTATCTGGTGATTCAGAATCAGAAAGTATCAGCCAATTTTTCCATATTTTAGGGTCTGTCGAACAGCAAAAAGGATTATGTGATGTGGGAGACGGGAAATATGAATATACCATTTATTCTTCTTGCTGCAATGTCGACAAAGGGATTTATTACTATCGGACCTATGAAAATAGTCAAATCGTCGCCGTAGATATGCATAAAGAAGACCTAGACAGTGAAAAACTGATTAGTTATCCGTTAGTTGAACAACAGCAAATACACGTTGCTAATTAATCGGTAAATAACTTTCAGAGAACAACGGTAGCGTACGTATCGCTTGGATGACGTGATCGAAAGAGAAGTTGGTTTTTATTGCTAAGAAATACGACAGAAGATGATTGATGACTAGCAGCAATGACCAACGTCTTTAGATAATTGATTTATGAATCCGTGTGTTACAGTTTTTTCGTGATAACTCGGACATTCGTGAGATGAAAAAATAAAAGAACTTGCTAGTTTGATAAGATGCACTTTTTGGTTGAACAAAGAGTGCATCTTTGATTTATATTGGGCACAAAGCAAAACAAAAACCGCTAAGGCCAAGGGTCCTTAGCGGTAAAACAACGTTTTTTGAATACGGGTTCACCTAAGTAATTTCAATTAAGGAAGTTCATGAGTTTTATCCTTCTGGATAATTGATTCGTATATTCGTGCAATTCGTTGGGCTAGCAACCAAATCAAAGAAAATGGGGTTATTGGTTTCATTACTAATAATTCATTTATAGATGGAAATGCCATGGATGGAATGCGTAAATCTTTGATAGACGAATTTTCTGCTATTTATATTTTGAACCTAAAAGGAGCCATTAGAGGGAAAACTAAAGAACAATCAAAAATTGAAGGAGGAAATATTTTTGATATCATGACGGGAGTAACAATAGTTATTTTGGTTAAAGATACATCGAAAAAACAACAAGGAATTTTACATTATTTAGATATTGGTGATGGGTTAACAAAAAATGAGAAGTTATCAAAACTAGAAGTAAATCCGTACTTTTCACGTATTTTATCGATGATTTTATCCAGTTTAATCTGCTTTATCTGCTCCTCAGCATCAGCAAATAAATCAAGCTGAATACTTGATGTGTAAATTAACTTTGAATAGGTGATACCTACATGACGGACGACTTGACCAGTATAATATTTACGAAATAAAAAAAGGCAATGTTCAACTAGCTTCTTTGTGTTATCAGTAGGTGGGACCGTCATCTGTCGTGAGAACCCTTTTTGTGTTTCTCCAAAAGCAACACCAATGTAAATGGAAACACAAGAAATTTGGCAGTGATGTCTACGAATACGTGCAGCAACCTGTTCAGCCATCTCTTTAACAACAATCTCGATTTCATCTTGGAGATAATAATTTCTGTTTAGTACTTGGCTATTACCATAACTCTTGTCTCTCGTCTGAGGAGCTGGCTCAGAGATTATTGTTCGATCAATTCCATTAGCGTGATGATATAACTGCTCACCAATAATTCCCATTCGACTTCGCAACAAATCAGGATTAGCCTTCGCAAGTTGCTCAATCGTTTCTATACCCATTCGCTCAAGTCGTTTTTGTGTGCGTGATCCAATGCCCCAGAATTCTGTCACAGGGGAGATGTTCCAAACTTTACTTTCTACATCCTGATAGGTCCACTCGGCGATCAAAGATTTATTATGCTTTGACTCGTTGTCTAATGCTAACTTAGCGAGCAATGGATTATCGCCAATTCCTACTGTCACATAGAGCTTCGTCGTGTCATATACATCACGCTGAATCATCTTAGCTAATCGCCATCGTCTTTCACTGCGACTGAGACTTTTGTCCGGTACAAACAAATTTAGCGATTTAGTTATATCCATCATTGATTCATCAATAGAGTAGAGAAGCAGGTCTTCGTCAGCTACATATTTCCTAAATACGTTGTTTACTTTCAGATTTTCTTTTATATATAAGTTCATGCGTGGAGGAACCTTGAATAGGAGGGGATGGTTCGGTAAATTATCAGCACGAGTAACGTTTGAAATGCCTAACTTCTTTTTCGCCAAAGGAGAAGCGGCAAGGACCAACCCATTTCCAGTATTATCCGATTGAGACATGACAACTAGCATTGTTTTGAGCGGATGAAATCCACGTTGAACACATTCAACCGAAGCATAAAATGATTTTACATCAATAAAAAGAATGTCACGTTTGGGCTCAAGTTCGTATCGAAAACTTCCCATAATAGCTCACTCCTTACGGAAAGTATACGAACTTACGTTCGTTTTGTAAAGCGAACAACGCAAATAAAAAAGCCCTGCTCGATTAGAGCAAGGCTCGTAGCTATTGTTTTTCGAAGGTCATTACAAACGAACCTAAGACATTTTCTGTTTTGACAACCTTAACTATTAGTTGGTCGCCTTTTTTGACATCGGGATTATCAGAAGAAATAAAATTCAGATGTTCTCCAGTTTGAATCGTATAGCCTAGTGTTCCGTTTGGTACATACTCATCAACAGTTATCTGAACGGTTTTTCCATTAATGTCCTCTCCATTGTTAAGTGCTGCTTCTGCTTCTTCTGTGGTATAATCTGCTTTCTTCTCATTTGAGCCACAAGCTACCAAAAACAATCCAACAAATAGAGTTAATAGTACAACTCTTAATTTTTTCATGATTATCATCCTTCTTTGCTTATAATCCTAACAGTTCTTTTTTCTTTTCATCAAATTCTGTTTGAGAAATAATTCCATCATCAAGAAGGCCTTTGAATTTTCTTAACTCATCGGCGTTGCTGCCAGCAGATGTAGGCTCTTGAGCATTTGAAGAAATTATCTGATCCAGTTTAGCTGCAATGTTGTTGTAATCTTCCATCGCCGACTTCGTAAGGAAACTATCTGATTTTGATTCTGAAATCATAAGCATATAGTTTTGAGAGCGATTTTCAGTAAGGTGAAGGATGAAGCCTAATCGCTTTATGGTATCAAATTCTTTCCCGCCAGTTCCAGCTCCTACAACAGCACCAACAGGACCAGCTAAAACGCCGCCAACAATTGCACGTGTAATGCCATGATGTTTTTTGATTTTACCACCTTCAAAAATAGGCGTGTAGCTGATTAGCTCGTCGTAATTGTAAACAGCTTGAGAGCGGTTCATAGTGAAAGATTTCTTTATAAATAGTTTGCCATGTTTATCATCAAAATACATGTCGCCAACTTTGTAGTCACTATGGTTCTTAAAGTATTTTAGTATTTTTTCGTTTTCAGCTTTACGATTCGCTTTTTCAATCTTTGCCTTTTCTTTATCCGCTTTGCTGCTAAACAAACCCATATCCGTTCCTCTTTTCATTAATTTTATAGTTTCATTGTATCAGAAAAAGATGTAAAGTACCTATTAATTATTTGACACAGATGAACGAAATTTGAGTTCGTGATTTTGGATATAATAAAAAATATAAATCAATTTGGCACACATTTGGCACAAGAACAAACAAAAACCACCAAGAACAAGGGTTCTCGACGGTTAAATAACGTCACAGGAGGGATTCGAACCCCCGACCGTCCGCTTAGAAGGCGGATGCTCTATCCAGCTGAGCTACTATGACAAGTCAGCAACAAATAACATTATAGAAAAAGGAGCGCCTAATGTCAATCGCTTTTCGCTATTTTTGCCAACTTTCTTTAAAATGACTCGTTACTCGCTAGTTGTAGCCACGTCCACATGATCTGCTTCTTTCGTAATAAGGATAACGCCATCTCCTAAGGGAATTAAGCTAGAAGTCAGTTGGGGATGATCCATCACTGTATTGAGGAAAAGGTTTAGTTTACGGTGGATGGCCCGTTGTCCTCGTGGAATGTCTTCTATAGGATCTAAAATCGTTCCTGCCTGAAAGACGTCATCGACCATTAACACGCCGCCTTTACGTAAAAGTCGTAAGCATTCCGGTAAAAATTCGATGTATTTAGACTTTGCACTATCCATGAAAATAAAATCGTAAGGGCCATCAAGTGTCGGCAAAACGTCTGCTGCCTGTCCCTCTAAAAGAGTGACTTTATCCTCAAGGCCCAATTGTTTGTAAGTTTCTCTGGCTTTTTTGATCATGACATCATAGCGATCGATGGTAGTTACGTGACCATCACCTACATACTGTGCCATCAAACTTGAAGAAAAGCCGATTGCTGTACCGATTTCTAATATTTGCTTGGGCTTCATTTGTCCTAATAAAAATTGCAGGAACACCACTGTCTCATGCGGAATAATAGGAACTTCTTTTTCATGAGCTGCCTGTTCGATTTGACCTAATTTCCCAGTTAATTGCTTTTGTTTTTCCCGCATAAACGCCACTAGTTCTTTTTTTACTACTGGACGATGCATCATTTCGTTACGCATCCTGATCCTCCTAAATAATTTCTGTTACTTATTATACGGATAACTCTCTTTGAGTTCAATCCTTTCTACTTGGGAAAAGAACAGATCTTTTGCTCAGTAAGACAAAAAAACCAGTCGAATGACTGGTAGGGGAGAAAGGTTGAAAAATAATTTTTGGTATACAATGATACTAACAGAGCAATGTTTAAATTGTGTTAAGAGTCTGTGAAGATATAACCAGTATTCGCTGAAAAAAATCTGTTTTAAAGGAACGTATTTCAAAATAATTTCTTACTTCTAAGAGATATGAAGAGAGAAAAGGACACTTTTATTTCTTTTTCTCTAATATTATCTATCTAAATATTCAGAAAATTCAATTAAAAGCATTGACAGATGCAGTGTCTTTCGGTATCTTCTTATATAAGGTAACGAGAAGCAGAAAGTGACAGGTGAATAAAATGAATAGAAATAGGCCGATGAACACTAGCAACTTATTATTACCGTGAGGACTCTTTTTTGTATTTCATGATCTGATGACGTGAAACAGAAGAGTCCTATTTGCATTGCATAAAGGGAAGACCTTTATGGAGTGCTTTTTTTATACCCTAAAAGAACAAATGAGCCAGAGGAGGAATCAGTTTGAGACAGATCCAGTTTTTTGACACCACCCTTCGAGATGGAGAACAGACTCCAGGAGTGAATTTCAATACGAAAGAAAAGGTACAGCTTGCTTTACAGCTGGAAAAATGGGGAATTGATACAATTGAGGCAGGTTTTCCAATTGCTTCGGAAGGAGACTTTGCAGCGGTTCAAGCAATCGCAACTGCTGTATCCACGATGACAGTGGCAGGTCTGGCACGCTGTCAAATTAAAGATATTGATCGCGCTTATGAGGCATTAAAGCAAGCAGTAAGTCCCCAGATCCATGTGTTTTTGGCAACCAGTGAAGTCCATCGCCGTTATAAATTAGCCATGACTAAAGAAGAAGTAATCCGAGCAATCAAAGAACATGTTACCTATGCTAGAACCTTATTTGACAAGGTTCAATTTTCTCCAGAAGATGCGACCCGCACAGAAAAAGATTTTCTGTTAGAAGCGGTTCAAACAGCGATCGATGCCGGGGCGACCATCATCAATATTCCAGATACCGTTGGCTATAGTAATCCCACTGCCTATGGCGAATTATTTGCCTATTTGATTGCCAATACCAAAAGCAAGGAACCGATTATGTTTTCCTCCCACTGTCACGATGATCTGGGAATGGCAACGGCGAATGCTCTGGCAGCTATTGAGAACGGAGCCACTCGTGTGGAAGGAACGATCAATGGCATTGGTGAACGGGCCGGAAACACGGCGTTGGAAGAGGTGGCACTAGCATTGCATGTGCGTCAAGATTTCTATGACTGCACAACGAATATCCAGTTAGGCGAAACCAAACGAACCAGTGACCTAGTCGCTCGACTATCAGGGATCGCTGTTCCTAAGAATAAAGCGATCGTTGGAGGAAACGCCTATGCACATGAATCGGGCATCCATCAAGACGGCGTCTTGAAGAATCCTGAGACATACGAGATCATTACGCCGCAATTAGTCGGTGTTCAAACAAATTCGCTACCGCTGGGAAAATTATCTGGTCGGCATGCGTTTATAGAAAAGATGAATCAATTAGGCTATCAGTTTGACTCTGAGGAAACAAATGCATTGTTCAAACGATTCAAAGAACTGGCAGACAAAAAGAAACAAGTAACGGAGCAGGATTTGCTGGCGTTAGCAGCGGATCAAGGTCGCACGCAAACAGAGGGCGTTGAATTAGAGGCTGTTCAGCTACAATATGTCTCCAATGGTCATCAAGGTGCCGTGGTATCGATCACAAAAGATCATCAATCTTATGTTGCCTCAGCAATTGGCGCTGGGAGCATTCAAGCAATCTATAATTCGATCGACCAGATTTTTGATCAGCAACCGCGACTGCTAAATTATGAAATCACGGCTCTTACGAGTGGAGAAGATGCGCAAGCAGAAGTTCATGTAGCTATCGAATGCGCAGAGACAAACCGACAAATCAGTGGGATCGGTGTTGATTTTGATGTGTTGCAAGCTTCTGCAAAAGCCTATGTACAAGCCAGCGCTGCTTTGAAGAATCGAGGCGAGAATAAATGAAGAAAATCGTCGTTCTTGCTGGTGATGGCATCGGACCGGAGATCATGACCAGTGCATTGCAAATTGTAAAGGCGTGTTTGCCAAGCAACCCGTATTTCTCTTTTGAGTCTTATGCATTTGGCGGACAAGCCATTGAGCAGTATGGCACACCACTGCCAAAAAAAAACATTGCAAGCTTGTCAGCAAGCGGATGCCATTTTGCTCGGAGCCATTGGGGATCCCAAGTGGGAAAATGCAGCTTATACACCGGAAAAAGGTTTATTGGACTTGCGGCGCGCGCTTGATCTTTATGCCAACATTCGCCCCATCAAAGTAACGGATGCTTTTTTACCCTTTTCTCCTTTGAAAGAGCAGATCGTTAAAGGAACCGATCTGGTACTGGTAAGAGAATTGACGAGCGGCATTTATTTTGGAGAAAAAAAGCTATCGACAACAGAGGCTTCGGATCTGAATTATTACCATAGGGAAGAGATTCGCCGTATCTTACGAAAGGCGTTTCAGATCGCACGAACTAGACAACGGCGAGTAGTGTCCGTGGACAAGGCCAATGTTTTGGCAACAAGCAAATTATGGCGAAAGGTGGCGAATGAAGTAGCGCAAGAATTTCCCGATTGTCAGTTAACACATCAATATGTTGATTCTGCCGCTATGAAGATCTTGCAACAGCCAACTGTATTCGATGTGATTGTGACTGAAAATCTTTTTGGCGATATTCTCAGCGATGAGGCGTCAGTCCTACCAGGATCATTAGGTGTTTTGGCTAGTGCAAGTCATAGTCTTTCTGGGGTTTCACTGTATGAACCGATTCACGGTTCAGCACCGGATATTGCCGGCAAAGATATTGCTAATCCCATTTCAATGATTCTGTCTGTGGGGATGATGCTAACTTCTTTTGGGATGAAATCAATTGCTGATCAGATGGAGCAGGCGTGCTATCAAGTGATGGAAGATGGGGTCGTGACTTGTGATCTTGGAGGGAATACTACTACAACAGAATTTACGAATGCGGTAATCAAAAAATTAGGGGGCTACTGAATGGGGAAAACATTATTTGACAAACTCTGGGAACGTCATGTAGTGCTGGAAGAAGGTGAGGCACAGCTGTTATATATCGATCTGCATCTGATCCATGAAGTGACTTCTCCTCAAGCTTTTGAAGGACTGAGGCAAGCTGGCCGGCGTGTTCGTTGCCCTGAAAAGACCTTTGCAACGATGGACCACAATGTCCCGACTAAAGATATTTTTACGATCACGGATTTGGTTGCAAAGAAACAGATAGATACACTGCGCAACAACTGCCAAGCATTTGGGATACAGTTATGTGACAATGGCTCAGCCCGACAAGGAATCGTACACATGGTTGGCCCGGAAACCGGTCTGACACAACCGGGGAAGACGATCGTTTGTGGAGACTCACATACAGCCACACATGGCGCGTTTGGAGCTATCGCTTTTGGTATTGGCACAAGTGAGGTGGAGCATGTTTTTGCAACTCAAACGATTTGGCAAACGAAACCAAAACGTATGGGGATTGAGATCAAGGGAACTTTGCAACCAGGCGTCTACGCTAAAGATATCATTCTTGCCCTGATCGCCACTCACGGTACGGATTTTGGAGTAGGTCATGCCATTGAATTTTATGGAGAAACAATCCGGAATCTGTCAATGGAGGAGCGCATGACGATTTGTAATATGTCGATTGAAGGTGGGGCGAAGATAGGGCTGATTGCCCCTGATGAAACAACCTTTGCTTATGTCGCGGGTCGGGAATATGCACCCAAAGAGCTCGCTGACGCAATTGCAGACTGGCAAACGCTAAAAAACGACGAAGATGCTGTTTTTGATACCCAACTGACTCTTGATGCCTCTCAGCTGGAACCTTATATTACGTGGGGAACCAATCCTGAGATGGGAGTGCCTATCAGTGGAGTCTTTCCTGAAATTCGTGACCATAATGATGAACAAGCTTATCAATATATGGCATTGCACCCTGGACAGCGAGCCGAAGATATTCCAATTGAATATATTTTTATCGGTTCCTGCACAAATGGTCGACTCTCTGACTTGCAAGAAGCCGCAACTATTTTGGAAGGAAAAAAAATCAAAGATGGGGTCACAGGCATCGTGGTTCCAGGATCACGTCCAGTTAGAAAAGCGGCAGAAAAACTGGGGTTAGATCAGATCTTTAAAGATGCAGGTTTCGAATGGCGAGAGCCTGGTTGTTCCATGTGCCTAGGCATGAATCCAGATAAAGTACCAGCGGGCGTCCATTGTGCTTCTACATCAAATCGGAACTTCGTTGGACGTCAAGGTAAGAATGCCCGTACCCATTTATGCAGTCCAGCAATGGCTGCGGCTGCCGCTGTTTATGGACGCTTTGTAGATGTTCGAGAAATCGTCGGGAGGAAAAATTAATGGAAGCCTTCACTTACTATCAAGGGAAAACGATCCCATTAATGAATGATAATATTGATACGGATCAAATTTTACCGAAAAATTATTTAAAACGGGTTGAAAAGACAGGATTTGGTCAATACCTTTTTGATGACTGGCGCTATTTATCAAATCGCCGTTCAAATCCTGAATTTATTTTGAACTTTCCAGAATACAAAGAAGCATCTATCCTCATTTCTGGAGATAATTTTGGTTCTGGTTCTTCGCGTGAACATGCGGCTTGGGCGCTGATGGACTACGGCTTTCGTGCAGTGATTGCCGGCAGTTTTAGCGATATTTTTTATATGAATGCAACGAAAAACGGCTTGCTGCCTATCGTTTTATCGCTTTCTGCTCGTCAAGTATTGGCAGCATTGGCTCCTGATGAGAGGATCGCTATTGATCTTCCCAAACAGCACGTAACTGTCAAACAAACGGTCTATCCTTTTGAGATCGATGCAACATGGAAGCATAAACTGGTCAATGGATTAGATGAGATTGGCATCACGTTGCAAGAAGAAGAAAAAATCACTGCTTATGAAAAAACAATCCCTCATTATCGCCGCAACTAAAAGACAGAATTGCGAGATGCTAGTGCAAGCCATGCTCTCTGATGCGATTCAAGCCAGACCAATCTTGATGGATCCGTTCAGCCAATGTTCGATTATAAAAAATGGCAGCGGGATGATACATTGGAACAATCAGGTATTGTTTGTCAGACCACGTATAACCATTTTTTTCAGCATTCAACTGTTGGATCGCACTTCTGATTGGCTGCCCATGAACATTTGTAATGGAATAGCGATTGCCTAATAATCTTTGTAACCCGATGTTTCCAACCGTAGCAATCAAAGGCGGATCCACCTTTTGGATTTCGTAATCCAATAAAGGCGCATGCAACAAGACTTCTTTTTTTGTTGGCGTTCGATTGGGGTGCACTACTTCATGTGCGCCACTTCGTTTGTTGATTCGTTCTTTGATCGAATAGGGACGGCTCCGTACTGCACTCGTGATATATACCTCTTCACGTGTCAGTCCGACTAACGCCAAAGAGGCCATCAGTTCTTTGCCTGCTTGGCCACTGAAAGGAATAAAATTCTCGATTTCGGTCCGTCCAGGTGCTTCACCAACGATCATTAATTTGGGATGAAGCGGTCCTTGACCAGGAACAAAACCTTCAAGCTGATAGGCTTTTGATTGTTCAATGATTGGCTCAGCTAGTTTTTTTGGGTAGTTCATTTTAACACCTCATTTGTTTCTTTCTTCTATAGTAAAACAACTTACTTAAAAAAAATAGTAAAGCGGCATGACAAAAATAAATCATTATTTTTCATTGACTTTACGGAAACATTTTGATAAAGTTAATCTGTTGTAATTGTGGACTCCACAGCTACAACCGCACAGAACAAGTTATTAAGTACGAAAGTCACTTGGGATGGCGAGTCTAAGTATAATAGAAGGAGGTGCTTTAGAGCATGTACGCAATTATCAAAACTGGTGGTAAACAAGTAAAAGTTGAAGTGGGTCAAGCAATCTATGTTGAAAAATTAGATGTAGAAGCTGGACAAAAAGTTACTTTTGATGAAGTGATCTTAGTAGGTGGCGAATCAACAAAAGTAGGTGCCCCAATCATTGCTGGTGCAACTGTTGAAGGAACTGTAGAAAAACACGGCAAACAAAAGAAAGTCGTAACTTTCAAATACAAACCTAAAAAACATTCACACCGCAAACAAGGTCACCGTCAACCTTACACAAAAGTTGTTATTGACGCAATCAATGCATAATTCTTACGAAAAGTAGGGTAATGAATATGATCAAAGGGACATTCAAGCGTAATGACTCTGGTCGGATTGTTTCTTTTGAACTTACCGGTCACGCGCAAGCAGGAGAATATGGCAAAGACATCGTCTGCGCAGCTGCTTCAGCATTAGCGATCAGTGCGGTAAATGGGATCGATGCTTTGGCTGGTGTAACACCAATCGTTGAAGCGAACAATGAAGAAGGTGGCTACCTTCTTGTTAAACTTGTTCCTCGTTTGACCCAAGAGCAGTCGAATATCTCTCAGATTCTTTTAGAGAATCTATTGATTGGTCTGCAATCTGTTCAAGAAGAATACAGCGATTATATCCAAATTAAAACAATCAAAGAAAACTAGGAGGTGCATCTCATGTTGATGAAAATGAATTTGCAATTCTTCGCTCACAAAAAAGGTGGCGGTTCTACTTCTAACGGACGCGACTCTCAATCAAAACGTTTAGGTGCTAAACGTGCTGATGGTCAAACTGTTTCAGGTGGATCAATCCTTTATCGCCAACGCGGTACTAAAATTTACCCAGGAGTAAACGTAGGTATCGGTGGAGATGATACATTATTTGCAAAAGTTGACGGTGTTGTTCGTTTCGAACGTAAAGGCCGCGACAAAAAGCAAGTTTCTGTATACCCAGTAGCGCAAGAAGCTTAATAATACAGTTAGATGATTTACTATATCCTTAGTAAGTCATCTTTTTTTATTCGGTTTGTTTGAAAGCGATTTAATTAGAGGAGGTCTGAAATGATCCGGCTAAAACCAATCACAAAAGAGAATTATCGTGGCTGTATTGAACTAAAAACAACCAAAGAACAAGAAAAATTTGTTGCGCCTAATTGGTATTCTTTGCTGGAAGCTGTATATGAAGAAGCTCGGCAGGCTTTTGCGATTTATCATCAAGAAGAAATGATCGGTTTCTTATTGTTTAGTTATTACGAAGCGGATGAAGATTATGCAAAAGAATCATGGTGGATCGAGCGTTTTATGATTGATCATCGCTTTCAGCAAAAAGGATATGGATCACAGGCAATGGAAGCAGCGATTGAATGGTTCCGGCAGGCGATCCAAGCAAAAGAACTACGAATTTCTTCCGTTAAAGAAAATACGATCGCTAAACAAATGTACGAAGGTTTTGGATTTGTTGCAACTGGAGAGTTTGTAAATGATGAGACCGTGTTGTTGAAAGAATGGAGATAATCTGGTTGAAAATAAACTCATGGTGGTGTTGGATGTGAGGAGCCGACAGCCATGAGTTTTTTTGCACTTGAAAGACTGCTGTTGTAAGTCCGGGGAAGAATAGGCGATCGTCTTTTCGATCTGTCTCTTCAAACTTTTGTTTTGGTAATCTTGGTCAAACTAGTTACCGGTAGATGTGAAGAGAGAATTATAGCCTCAAAAGTAGAGAATTTCCTGATTGATGACATGTCCAATAGATCACAACTATCTTCGAGAGGATTAACAGAAACTTTACGTGTTGTAAATACAAACAATAAATTGCGTTGGTACTCTTTTTAAAGTAGAGCAAAGCAATTGACAGACTGTGAAATACTCTTTGATTGAGAAAAGGTACACAAGTTAATGTTCGTGATTAGATTGATTTTACTAAAAAATATCCATTTATAGTGAAAAAATAGTTGTAATTAAATGTACGTTTTTCTATAATCAAAAAGGTAAAGTTCGTTAATTGGTTGTTCTGATTTTTAACACAAAGGAGAAGAAGAATGAAGCTTTGGAAAAAGGTAGGAATCGTTGGATTAGGGTTAGCAACTGGATTGGCATTAGCAGCTTGCGGAGCGGGAGAATCTAGTTCGAGTGCAGAGGAACAATATGTTCCAGAAAAGTTGACAGTTCAATTTGTGCCCTCGCAATCAGCAGAAACGTTAGAGGCTAAAGCGAAACCGCTTGAAAAGCTGCTAAGTGATAAATTAGGAATTCCAGTTACCGTAAGTGTTTCAACAGATTACAATACGATCGTCGAAGCAATGGCTTCTAAGCAAGTGGATGTGGGCTTTTTGCCTCCAAATGCTTATGTTTTGGCTCATGAACAAAGCAATGTAAAAGTATTACTGCAGGCACAGCGATATGGAATCAAGCAGCCTGGTGGTGAAGCGACAGATGAATTGGTGGATAGCTATCGATCAATGGTTGTGGTCAAGAGCGGCAGCGATATCAAGGAATTAGCTGATTTGAAAGGGAAAACGATCGCTACACAAGATGTAACCTCTTCGGCTGGGTATGTTTGGCCAGTTGCGGAACTTCAAAAAGAAGGGATAGACATCAATAAAGATGTAACGACAGTTCAAGTCAAAGGTCATGACCAAGCAGTTTTGGCTGTCTTGAACGGAGATGTAGATGCGGCTTTCGTTTTTGAAGATGCGCGAAATACAGTGAAAAAAGATTATCCTAAAATCATGAATGACGTGGAACCTATGTATTTCACAGAACCAATCCCGAATGACACCATTAGTGTTCGCAGTGATATGAGTGAGGAATGGGACAAAAAAATCCAAGATGCCTTTATCGAAATTGGTAAAGATGAAGAAGGTCATCAAATCATTTCAGATATCTACTCTCATGAAGGCTATGTAGTCTCCCAAGACAGTAATTTTGATATCGTTCGTGAATATGCAGAACAAGTAGGACAATAAGCGGCAGAGAAAGGGTATCGTATCAACAGATACCCTTTTCAATTTTATAAAAGTAGTTTAATGAGAGAAAGTAGGAGAACCATGGCGTTAGCAAATAAAAAGATCATTTCGTTTAGAAATGTGACAAAAGAATATCCAAACGGTGTGCTGGGGTTAAAAGATTTGAATATTGACATCGATCAAGGGGAGTTTGTGATCGTTGTTGGGTTGTCTGGTGCGGGGAAATCAACCATGCTGCGTTCCATCAACCGCTTGCACGAAATCACCAGTGGCGAAATTTTGATCGATAATCGCTCCATTACAAAGGCAAAGGGCAAAGAATTACGTTTGATTCGCCGAGACATTGGCATGATTTTCCAAAGCTTCAATTTGGTAAAACGTTCGAGTGTCTTAAGGAATGTTCTCACTGGAAGAGTCGCTTATCACCCCACTCTTCAGATGCTTTTGGGATTGTTTCCACAAGCGGATAAGGAACTAGCTTATCAATCGCTACAAAGAGTGAATCTAGCCGAAAAAGTTTATTCAAGAGCCGATCAATTGTCTGGTGGGCAGCAACAACGGGTCTCGATTGCACGGGCATTGACTCAGGAACCAAAAATCATTTTAGCGGATGAGCCGGTAGCTTCTCTGGATCCTATGACAACGGAGAAGGTCATGAGTGATTTAAAGCGGATCAATCAAGAGTTAGGTATTACGATCGTTGTCAATTTGCATTCCGTGCAATTAGCGCGAGAGTATGGTACACGGATCATTGGGTTACGTGATGGTTGCCTTGTTTTTGATGGACCAGTTAGCGAAGCCACTGACCGAAAATTAAAAGAAATCTACGGCAGTGAGATTATCGAAGAGCAAGGAGGCACAGAAAAATGACCACTCAATTGTTGCCTAAACGAAGCGGACTATGGAAGAATATTCTTTGGTTGGTGCTTTTTTTGCTCGTCTTGATTTTGAGTGGATCGATTACGGGAGTCGATCTTCGCCGTTTTTTTGAAAATGCGGATCAAATGAACGTGATACTGATAAAAATGCTGCGACCAGATTGGTCGTATAGTACGATCATTGTGGAGCCTCTTCTTCAAACCATTCAAATGGCAATTGTCGGAACAACGTTTGGGGCGCTCATTGCTTTGCCTTTTTCTTTGCTGGCAGCCAGAAATATCCTAACAATTCCTTGGTTATCGGGGATTTTTCGCTTTCTTTTGAATATCGTACGAACGATTCCTGATTTGATGTTGGCGGCGCTGTTCGTAGCAGTTGTCGGTATTGGTCCGGTAGCTGGTGTGACTTCAATTTCCATCTTTTCTTTTGGGATGATTACGAAATTATTTTATGAGTCGATCGAAACAATTGAAGCGGGACCGATCGAGGCTGTCACCGCTTCAGGGGGATCAAAACTGGCGATTATCCGTTACGCGGTACTTCCGCAGGTAACGAGTCATTTTTTAAGTTATCTTTTGTATGCCTTTGAAATCAATGTTCGCGCCTCAACGATCTTAGGGTATATCGGCGCGGGAGGAATCGGTGTCTTTTTGCAACGATCATTGAGTCAATTTCGCTACGACCAAACGGCAATTATCGTTTTGGCGATTTTTATCGTTGTTCTTCTTATAGATACCATCAGTAATAGAGTAAGGGAGCGATTGCTATGATGTTGCCAACGGAACCCCAGAAAAAAAGAAAATGGCTTTTCGTGCTCGTTCTGGTTGCTATTTATATTTGGGCATTTGCAGGAATCCCCTTAGCTACTATCAAAGAAAACGTTGGTCAAATCTTAGGGGCAATTTTCTACGGATTGATCCATCCGGATTGGAGTTATGTCTATACCGGGGATGGCGAAGATTTGTTCAGTTTAATGATTGAAACGGTAGCCATCGCTTTTGTTGGTACATTTATTTCTTCTTTATTAAGTATTCCTTTTGCGTTTTGGGCAGCTCGAAGCAAAAATACACCTAGATTCTTGTCGGGCACAGGAAAAGTCGTCTTAACAGCGATTCGCACGTTTCCTGAGATTGTTCTAGCCATCATGTTTATTAAAACTGTTGGTCCAGGATCTTTTGCGGGCGTTTTAGCCGTCAGTGTCCATTCCATAGGTATGTTGGCCAAGTTATATAGTGAAGCGATCGAAAATATGGATCAGGGACCTTCTGAATCTGTTGTGAGTGCTGGCGGAAATCGCTGGGCGGTTTTAGGATTTGCGACTTTACCGCAGTTGATTCCAGAGTTTTTGTCGTTTACTTTATATCGTTTTGAATTAGCTGTTCGCTCTGCATCGATTCTGGGAATAGTGGGAGCAGGAGGGATTGGTACACCGATGATTTTTGCTATCAATGCACGATCTTGGAGTCGTGTGGGCATCATTTTGCTTGGTATTATTTTGACAGTTACCTGTATTGATTTTATTTCGGGGCGTTTACGCAAACGATTGGTCTAAGAATAAGAAATAGGGCAATTACACACAGCTCTATTCGATTCAATTGGAGATTCGGTCAGAGTTATTCGCGGTGGTTTGCACAAAAGACAAATCTGGTGGCTCTTTGTTATACTAAAATGTGAAACGAAGTAGCATTAAGGAGGCAGAGGAGATGAAAGCACTATTGATCGTCAATCCTAGTTCAGGAGGCGAAAAAGCTGCAGGATACGAGGAATTAGCAACAAAAAAATTGCAGGAACTATTTGATGAAGTGGCTGTTGCACACACAGAAAAAGCGGGTGATGCCGAGCGGTTCGCATCTGAAGCTGTCGGCTCCGTGGATAGCGTGTTTGCAATGGGAGGTGATGGTACAGTTAATGAGGCGATCAGCGGAATTGCTAGTCATGAGGAGCGTCCGCGTTTTGGCTTTTTCCCTCTAGGTACAGTCAATGATTTGGCTCGTGCATTGGCCATTCCTCTTGATCCTGAAGAAGCAATCGAATCATTTTCGTTGAATCATTCTCGCAAAATCGACATTGGGAAAATCAATGACGACTATTTCATGAATGTAGTGGCGATCGGCATCATTCCAGCAGCTATCAACAATGTTGAAGTTGAAGAAAAAACGAAACTTGGAAAAATGGCTTATTTCCTTTCCGGGTTGCGGGAAGTACGCAAAAATGAAAGTCATCAATTTGAAATTATCACTAGTGGTCAGGAAGCAACAGAAACCAAAATTGAAAGCAGCACACTGATCGTAGGATCGTCGAATACGATCGGTGGTTTTGAATCGCTGTTACCAGAAGCGAGTACGAATGATGGGAAATTGCATCTTATCTACATTAAAGACAGCAATCTTTGGGAAACCATCAAGAGTATTCCCGAACTGCTAAAAGGAGTAACGGAATCCAACGAATCCCTTGGATATCTAACGTTTGAGAAAGCGCAGATCAAACTACTGGATGATACAACGATCGAAACCAATGTCGATGGAGACCCTGGTCCAAGTCTGCCGGTTGAGATCCAAGTATTACCACAACATATTACTGTGTTTTGCGGGCAAGAAAAAAATCAAGCGTAAGCTAGTGGGTAAAGATGATCCTTGTTTTTAGACAAGGATTGTCTTTTTTTATTAGAAAGGTATACTGATAAAAATTTGAAGAAAGAAGGGAATATATGAACATTCGAAAGGCTGCTGTTGCAGATACCAAATCATTGTTAAAAATTTATGCGCCTTATGTAGATCATACGGCTATTACTTTTGAAACAGAGATACCAACTGAGGAAGAGTTTGCGCACCGGATCACTCAAACGCTTCAGCATTATCCATACTTGATTGCTGAAGAAAATGGTGTCATTCTTGGCTATGCTTATGCCACCGCTTACAAAACACGAGCTGCCTATGACTGGACGGCGGAAGTGACGGTTTACATCGATCGAGAAGTAAAAGCAAAAGGGATAGGAACGATGCTTTATCATCATTTGGAGTCAGAGTTGAAAAAACAAAATATCGTAAATTTGACCGCTTGTATCACGGCTGGGAATAAAAGCAGTGTGAGGTTCCATCAAAAATTTGGTTACAAAGAAGTTGCATATTTCCCACAAATTGGCTATAAGTTTGAGCAGTGGCACGATGTTTTATGGATGCAAAAAGAGTTGCAGCAGTTTGATGGTGACGTGCCAAAATTTATTCCCTACCCATTGACACAATAATCATAGCATTAGATTGTCTTTTTTTTGCTAAATGCTTTATTCTTAAGTTAATCAAAAGGTGCTATGAAAAAATGGTTAGTGCTGTATGCTGCAAGATTTTTCAAGGGGCGTGTTTAAGGGTGGCTAGGTTATTGGCTGGTTTGAGTAGGGAAAGTATTCAGAAAAGATTTGCAATTTTTATTCAAACCCATTAAAGTATTCAAGGATAAAACTTTCAAGGAGGCGGAGCTGTTGGGGAAACGGATTGAGCGTATTTATCAATTTTTATTGGAAAATACAGAAAATGGCTTGAATGAAAAGGGAACGACGACATCAGAGGTCGCTGATCAATTGATGATCCAACGAAGCAATGCCAGCAAAGATTTGAATCAACTTGTCAAAGAAGGCCGCGTTCAAAAGAGTGATACCCGGCCAGTGAGGTATTGGGTAGCTCAAGATGCACGGTCTGGGCCTGAGAAATATGTTCCAAGTTATAAAGAGAACCGCCCCCAAAGAGAGAAAGCTACGCCGCAGCGAGTGGATGTCAAATTGGGAAACCGTGATATTTTTTCAACGATCATTGGTGTGAACGGCAGCATGAAAAATGCTGTCGAACAAGCCAAAGCGGCAATTCTGTATCCTCCTAAGGGGCTAAATTGTTTGATCACTGGACCAACAGGTTCAGGGAAGACGTATTTTGCTCACGCCATGTTTCAGTTTGCGAAAAGCAATCAGGTGATCGAAGAGGAAAAAGAGTTGATCGTTTTCAACTGTGCCGATTATGCCAATAATCCAGAGTTGCTTATGAGCCATTTGTTCGGTTATGTTCGCGGTGCTTTTACCGGAGCGGATCAGGAGAAAACCGGAATCATTGATCAGGCGGATGAAAGTATGCTATTTCTAGATGAAATACATCGATTGCCGCCTGAAGGACAAGAAATGATTTTTTACTTTATGGATCATGGAACCTTTAGTCGATTAGGTGAGACTGGTAAAAATCATCAAGCCAATGTTCGCATCGTCGGAGCAACTACTGAGGATCCCAATTCGACATTGTTGGACACTTTTACTCGGAGAATTCCGATCAATATCCAACTGCCGTTTTTTGAAAAACGACCTGCCTCAGAAAAAGTGGATCTTGTTCGGGTACTTGTAGGACAAGAAGCAACACGAATCCAACGCACGATCACATTGACTGAAGATGTCGTTAAAGCGTTGATTGGCAGTGTCAGCTTCGGAAATATTGGTCAATTGAAGTCCAACGTTCAGTTGGTCTGTGCACGAGGGTTCTTGAATCATATGCAACAAGATGAAATCGAGATTGATTTGGACGAACTTCCCGAAGGAATCCGCTCAGGATTAATGGTCTTGGGGAATCGCCGAGATGAGTTAGCAGAGCTGTCCAAAATTCTTGAGCCGACTGTGCGTGTTCAACCAAACCAAAATCTTAATAATATTCAATCCGATTCTTATGAATTACCGTATAATCTTTACGATATTATCGGCGATAAAGCTGCTTTATTAAAAGCGGATGGGCTGGATCAAGAAGCCATCAATCATTTCATATCTACAGATATCAATGTTCATTTGAAATCATTTTACAAAGATCACGGCTTTTCTTTCAATTCAGAAAACAAATTGAGCGAGTTTGTGGATCAAAAAGTGATCACAGTGACAAATCGTATTTATGATCTGGTACGCACAAGGCTGAACTATGAATTTCAGCAAAATTTTGTGTATGCGATGAGCTTACACATTAGTTCTTTTTTGAAAAAAATTCATCTGGGAGAAGAACGGCATACCAATGACAATATTCGTCAAATGGTCGCCGACTATCCGAAAGAGTTTGAAGTTGCTAAAGAAATTCGTACATTTATTGGTGATAGTTTCAAAGTATCGATTCCTGAAAGTGAAACCTATTATTTGGCTGTTTTACTCGTATCTTTGCGGACTGCCCATTCCTCTGGAAAAATTGGTGTAGTTGTAGCAGCCCATGGGAACAGCACGGCAAGCAGTATGGTTCAAGTGGTTCAACAACTTTTAGAAGTGGATCAAGTGGCAGCAGTAGACATGCCTTTGGACATGCCGCCTACCGTTGCATTGAAAAAGATCGAAGAAAGTGTTCAAGCAGTTAATGATGGTAGCGGCGTGATTTTATTAGTAGATATGGGATCTTTAGCTACCTTCAACAATGAGATTCAGAGGGAAACAGGTGTGATTGTACGGACTGTCGATATGGTGACGACATCAATCGTTTTGGAAACAGTCCGAAAAGCCTCAGTTATCGGCACGGACATCGATAGTTTGTATGAATCGCTTAGAAAATTTCGCGGCTATGGTTCCGTTGAACAGCCGGAGGGTCACTTAAGCAATCATCATCGCAAAGCCATCTTAGCCATCTGTGCCTCGGGTAAAGGAACGGCTCAGAGGATCAAAGAACTAATTCAAAGTTCCCTCTCGAAACGTCAAAATCAGAATGTAGAGGTTGTGACACTTTCAGTGGCTGATTTAAAGACTGAGTTAGAACCCATACAAAGACAATATCAACTGATCGCCACGACAGGGATCATAGATCCAAAAATCGATGCGCCTTTTATTTCTCTGGAACGATTCATTGATCAAGATGTAGATCAATTGTTGGAAGAAATTTTGTTAGAGAATGATCTGAGTTTTGAACAAGACGTTGAACTTGGTGAAGAACAAGCAGAAGAAATTTGTTTTAAATATATGGAGCAAAACCTGACTTTTGTCAATCCGCGAAAAGTTATCGAGCCATTGTGGCAATTTGGCCATCAATTGATCAATGATTTAGAATTGACGGATGCAATACCAGGGTTTCAAATCAATTTTGTGCTCCACTCTGCTGGAATGATCGAACGGATCGTATTAAAGCAACCTTTAACTGTCGATGAACCCCTTGTTTCTGAACTGAAGCAAGAGCCGATGTACAAAAAACTTCACATCCATGTTCGCTCGTTCTCGCGCTTGTTAAATGTAGAAATACCAGAAAGCGAAGAATATTACTTAGCAGAGTTGATTAAAAATCATCAAGAAAAAACGGTTTTGGCTGATCAATAATACATTAAGAATAGAATACACTAAAAAAGATACACTTTTTTTCAGTGTATCTTTTTAGTGTATCATCAAGAGGCCGATTCTTAAGCCTTTCCAAAGATTAGTGTATTGTATAAAAGTTGGCACGCTTCTTGCTTCTATATAAGTGGATACAGGAGGTGAATGAAAAAAGTAAGGGATCCACAAATAGCCAGCGGATCGATGGATGTAGGAGGTTTTTACGATGGGAATGGATATACGTCTTGCTCGAATCGATGATCGTTTGATTCATGGTCAAGTAGCAACAGCCTGGTCGAAAATGACTGGTATTAACCGAATCATCGTTGTCAGTGACGAAGTCGCAAATGATCAGCTTCGCAAATTTCTTTTGAAAGAAGCCGCTCCGCCAGGAATCAAATCCAATGTCGTCACAGTGGCGAAAATGCTTGAGGTTGCACATAACGCATTATTTGATACCCAAAAAGTCATGTTATTATTTACCAATCCTCAAGATGTTGTCACACTAGTCAAAGGCGGATTACCGATTCATTCAATCAATATTGGAGGAATGAGCTTTTCGATAGGAAAGCGGATGATCACTAATTTTGTTTCTGTCAATGATCAAGACCTCGAATCACTGCTTTATTTGCAGAAACAGGGCATTGAAGTCGAGATTCGAAAAGTTCCTGCTGATCGTAAAATCTATTTGATGGATATTTTGGAAAAAGAGGGTAGTCACACTTGATTTTTCGTCGTTGCTTTTTTTCTTTCATTTAAGTGTCACATTTATCAATTTTGAAATAGGAGGTAAAAAGATGGTAGGAATTATCCTAGCAAGTCATGGAGAATTTGCAAACGGCATTTTGCAATCTGGTTCAATGATTTTCGGCGAACAAGAAAATGTTAAAGCTGTAACATTGATGCCAAGTGAAGGCCCAGATGATATCAAAGCAAAAATGCAAGAAGCAATCGCCACATTCGACGATCAAGAAGAAGTGTTATTCTTAGTTGATCTTTGGGGCGGTACACCTTTCAACCAAGCAAACAGCTTGTTTGAAGACCACAAAGACAAATGGGCAATCGTAGCTGGTATGAATTTACCAATGGTCATCGAGGCTTACGCTTCACGTTTTTCAATGAATACAGCACATGAGATTGCTGCACATATCATTGAAACAGCTAAAGAAGGGGTCAAGGTGAAACCAGAAGAACTTGAACCGGCAGAAGCTGCTGCTCCAGTTGTGGCTGACGATCAACCTAAAGGATCACTTCCTCCAGGTACTGTACTGGGCGATGGCAAGATCAAAATTGTATTGGCTCGTGTTGACTCTCGTTTGCTTCACGGACAAGTAGCTACAGCATGGACAAAATCAGTGAATCCATCACGGATCATCGTAGTATCAGATGCAGTTGCAAAAGACGACTTGCGTAAAAAATTGATCGAACAAGCAGCTCCTCCAGGAGTAAAAGCCAATGTTATTCCAGTAGAAAAAATGATCGAAGTGTCAAAAGACCCTCGTTTTGGTAATACGAAAGCATTGCTATTGTTTGAAAATCCAGAAGATGTATTGCGAGTAGTAGAAGGCGGCGTAGACATTCAAGAAGTCAACGTTGGTTCAATGGCTCACTCAGTCGGAAAAGTTGTTGTAAGTAAAGTATTGTCTATGGGTACTGAAGACGTTGAAACGTTCGAAGAACTAAAATCACGGGGCATCAAATTTGATGTGCGTAAAGTACCAAACGATTCACGCGACAACATGGATGAAATTTTGCGTAAAGCGAAAAACGAATTGTCGAACAAGTAAAAAGTATACAACTAAATAGGAGGTCTATCATGTCTATTATATCTATGGTATTAGTAGTAGTCGTTGCCTTTTTAGCTGGTATGGAAGGGATCTTGGATGAATTCCAATTCCATCAACCGCTAGTGGCATGTACATTGATCGGTCTAGTGACCGGTAACTTAGAAGCATGTATTATTTTAGGTGGATCATTACAAATGATCGCGTTAGGTTGGGCAAACATTGGTGCCGCTGTCGCACCGGATGCTGCATTGGCATCTGTTGCATCTGCAATTATTTTAGTTTTAGGTGGACAAGGACGTGGCGGTGTTGACACAGCCATTGCCGTTGCGATTCCTTTGGCTGTAGCTGGTTTGTTCTTAACAATGATCGTACGTACATTAGCTGTACCAATCGTTCACTTTATGGATGCAGCTGCTGAAGAAGGTAATATCCGCAAAATCGAAATGTGGCATGTGATTGCCGTATGTATGCAAGGGATCCGTATTGCGATTCCAGCAGCAGCATTGCTAGCAATTCCAGCTGCAACTGTTCAAAACTTCCTAGAATCTATGCCAGCTTGGTTAACAGATGGTATGGCTATCGGTGGTGGTATGGTTGTTGCCGTAGGTTACGCAATGGTTATCAACATGATGGCAACTCGTGAAGTATGGCCATTCTTCATCATTGGTTTTGTGATTGCAGCGATTTCTGAATTGACATTGATTGCGATCGGTGCATTGGCAGTAGCTATTGCATTGATTTACTTGAACATCACCAAAATGGGCGGATCATCAAATGGAGGCGGCGGCAGCAACACTGGCGACCCTCTAGGCGATATCTTGAATGACTATTAGAATCGAAGGAGGAGAAAAAAATGGCAGAAAAAATTCAATTAAGTAAAAAAGATCGTTTAGCCGTAGCATGGCGCTCTACCTTCATTCAAGGTTCATGGAACTATGAACGTATGCAAAATGGTGGTTGGGCATTCTCAATGATTCCAGCAATCAAAAAATTATACAAAACAAAAGAAGACCGTGCCGCTGCTTTGAAGCGTCATTTGGAATTCTTTAACACTCACCCATATATTGCTTCACCAATTCTAGGGGTAACTTTAGCATTGGAAGAAGAACGTGCCAATGGAGCCGCTGTCGATGATGTAGCGATCCAAGGGGTAAAAGTTGGTATGATGGGTCCTTTGGCTGGTGTCGGTGACCCTGTATTCTGGTTTACTGTTCGTCCGATGTTAGGAGCTCTAGGTGCTTCTCTAGCGTTAGGAGGAAACATCTTAGGCCCAATCATCTTCTTCTTGGCTTGGAATATCATTCGTTGGGCATTTATGTGGTATACACAAGAATTTGGCTACCGTGCCGGATCAAAAATCACAGATGACCTTTCAGGTGGTTTGCTGCAAGACGTAACAAAAGGTGCTTCAATCCTAGGGATGTTCGTATTAGGATCGCTTGTTCAACGTTGGGTATCAATTTCATTTGCACCAGTTGTATCTCGTGTCCCTCTTGATGAAGGAGCATATGTGGATTGGGCAAAATTGCCATCAGGTCCAGAAGGGTTACAACAAGCATTCCAACAAGTCGCTGAAGGCCGTGCATTAACAGATACGAAAGTAACAACCTTGCAAAACAACTTGGATCAATTGATTCCTGGGTTGGCTGCACTATTACTTACTCTGTTATGTATGTGGTTATTGAAGAAAAAAGTTTCTCCAATCATCATCATTATCGGTTTGTTCTTAGTCGGTATCGGTGGACACTTGATCGGATTGTTCTAATCTTTCAACTAAAAGTGCTTGGGGAAACCCAAGCACTTTTTATCTATTCGCCAAAAATCATCAGAACAAGTATAATAAGAAACAATAAGACGTAGAAATGGAGCAAACAAATTATGGTACAATCCCTGAACACCAAAGTTGATTTGACGATCGATGCGACCTCATTTTTGGGTATCAACGAATATGGCAAAATTATGATCGGCGACAAGGCTTTTGAATTTTACAACGACCGTGACCAGCGGAAGTTTATCCAGATTCCTTGGGAAGATGTAGATTACGTGATTGCCTCTGTCATGTTCAAAGGTCGTTGGATCCCAAGGTACGCTATTCGGACGAAAAAAAATGGCACCTATACTTTTTCTTCGAAAGAGCCCAAGAAAGTTTTGCGGGCGATTCGCGTCTATGTTGATCCGGATCATATGGTTCATTCTCTTGGCTTTTTCGATGTGCTAAAGCGGGCGTTCACTCGCAGAAAATAACATGCAGGCATATTCTTGTTCAAACCATAATTGATGTGGTACCCTTTTATTAGAAAGTTTAGGAGGGGTATTATGCATTTTTTATGGACATTGATCGTAGGTGCGGTCATCGGATCAATCGGAGGCGCAATCGCTGGTGAGAAACGCGGTTGTATCTTTGATATCGTAGCCGGGCTAGTTGGGGCATCGATTGGTCAAGCACTATTTGGAACATGGGGACCACAGATTGCTGGAATGGCAATTGTTCCTGCCATTATCGGAGCGGTCATTTTTGTCGCTGTTGTTTCGTTCTTCTTGGGACGTAGAAAATAACTTACAGCCATTCATTTTTTAATGAATGGCTTTTTTTTGTGACTTTTTCTCTGTGAGTTCGTATAGTAGGTATGGAGGGGTGACTGAGTTGGGAGATGAACTGTTAGCAAAAATATATAAAGATTACTCGCAAGACTGTTATTTGTATGCGTTTTATTT
>NZ_JBDGBK010000038.1:0-28520 GCF_040910045.1 Enterococcus sp. RTP21361st1_A6_RTP21361_211029
TTCGTTTTCATAAATCTATTATAAAAGAAAAGACTGTAGACATCATCCATAAAATGGACTTTGTCTACAGTCTGAAAAATAAATATATTTTTCTCTGGCCCATAAAAAAAGCATTTGGTACAGAATATGGAAGGAGCAATTACTGTTGGATACCTATAATTTATTAAAAACAGCCATGAACGTTTCTGCACAACGCGCAGAATTGATTTCGTCTAATATCGCCAATGTCAACACGGATGGGTACAAAGCAAAACGCATCGTGTTTGAAGGCGAATTAAAGCAGGCACTCGCTTCATCAGGGACGGACGCTGCAACAGAAGCGTCAGTTTCTCAAGTAAAACCGAAAATCACTGAAAATGCAACTACCAGCATCAAAGACAACGGCAATAACGTGGATCTTGAAGTGGAGATGTTGGATCAAGCAGCCAATGGGTTATATTACAGTGCATTGACCGCACAAGTCAACGGACGCTTGCAAATGATGAACCTTGTATTGAGTAATTGATAGAAAGCGCAGGAAAAACAAATGGGTATGTTTAACGGACTAACGATCAATGCGAGCGGTCTAGCATTGGAACGGTTAAAACTAGATACGATCTCCAGCAATATCGCAAATGTAAATACGAATCAAACACAAACAACAGCTGCTTATCAAAAAAAGAGTATTCTTTTTTCAGAAAATTTAAAAAATAGTCGCGAAGGAACACCGGCTACATATGGTGTCAAAGTGACGGGGATCGCTGCCGATGAGACAGAAAAGCTGACCTATGATCCTACCAATCCCGCTGCCAACGATGAGGGATATGTCGGTCAATCAAATGTGGATATTGCCGATGAAATGGTGGCAATGTTGCAAGCGGTTCGAACGTACGAAGCCAATGTTTCTGCATCAGAAATGAATAAAACGATCTTGAAAAAAGCATTAGAAATATCAAAGGGGTAACGAGAAAATGGATGGACTTTTAACGACAGGATTAACAGACTACCAAAACGTTTTGCGGACACTAGGCACGGGGGCTGCTTCAAACGAGACCAGTGTTGCAGGCGCCAAGGAAAATCAGTTTTCTTCCTACTTGACCCATGCGGTCGATCAGTTGAATCAAAAAACGACGGTCATGGATCAAGATACTGTAAATTTGATCACCGGCGATGAAAGCGATCTAGGCAATGTGATGATTCGTATGACGGAGGCGCAACTGGCGCTACAAACAGCCGTTCAAGTAAGAAACAAGTGTTTAGAAGCTTACAATGACGTGAAAAATATGCAGTTTTAGCAGTGGGTGAGGGAATAAGGATAAATGATGGATAAAGTGAAAGAATGGACAGAACAACTCAAAGACCGTTGGCAAATGCAAAGCTCTTTAAAGAAAATGATCGTTGTTCTTTCCGTTATCAGCGTTCTCGGAATCACAGCAGCTGTTTATTATTTAAATACGCGAATTGAATACGGTATCTTGTTTACGGATCTGAGCGATGCCGATGCGGGAACGATCAGCAAGGATTTGGAGGAACAGCAGATCGCCTACAAATTAGCTGACAATGGAACGACGATTTTGATCGATAAGGACCAAGTCGATGAATACCGCATCAATCTTGCCGTGGACAATAAGTTACCAAATACCAGTACAGGCTTTGAATTATTTGATGATGCCAACATGATGACAACGGACGAAGACCGCAAAATCATGTATCAGCGGGCAGTAACGGGCGAACTACAGCGAGCGATCGAGTCGATCGATGCAGTCAAATCCGCCAAAGTTTTACTCGTGATGCCAGAAGAAAGTGTCTTTTCTTCTGAGGAAAGTGCGCCAACCGCCTCCATCGTGTTGACCTTGAAAAATCAGCAGATCTCAGACGAGTCCGTGCAAGGGATCGTTACCTTGACTTCCGGCGCAGTGGAAAAGCTGAAGCCAGAAAATGTAAAAGTCGTTGATAGCGCGGGCAATACCTTGACTAGAACCGAAGATGAAGCCAGTCAATTAAGTGGCCTGAACAATAAATACATTGCCATCAAAGATTCCTATGAAAAAACGCTAGAAGAAAAAGTAGCGAAGTTGCTGACACCGATCTATGGTGCAGACAAATTCCAAGTGTCGATCAATTTAGACTTGAGTTTTGATTCGATCGAGCGAAAGAAAGTCACTTATGATGACCCAGAGATCAAGAGTGAGACAGTGCAGGCTGCTGGTTCGCAAGGGACCGTCCAAGAAGCCCAAACAGGCACGGTGGATGACAATGTCTCCAATGTGACGGGCACAGATGGAGAGGGAAACAATTCCTACAGCCGTTCCGTTGAAAACGAATTGGATACCGAGACCACCACGACCATTACGGCCCCTGGCATGATCGAACGAATGACCAGCTCGATCGTGATCAATGCGAACCTTTCGCAAGCGGATCAAGCAGAATTGCAGCAGTTGATTGCTAGTGCTGTCGGCTATGACAATGACCGTGGTGATCAAATCGCGATCCAAGGATTTGACTTTGCCCAAGCAGAGGTTGATCCAGCCGCTGATCCGCAAGGGAATGAACCGATTGCAGCTGCCAAAGGTTATCTCAAGTATGCCATCATCGGCGGCATCGTGTTGACCTTGTTCTTAGTGATCTTAATGATCGTTGGCGTGATCCGACGTCGTCGTAAAGAAGACGAGCTGGAAGTCGATGTGACGGAGGAAATGGTCACTTTTGCACAACCGTCCGCAGTTAGCACTGGAGCAAGTCCGACAGTTGCACAAGAAGTCGTTTTTGGTGGTGTCGGCAATCGGTCTGCTGAAACGAAACCAGCGGCGCCAGAAGCATCCACACAAGAAACCGCAGCAGAACATTCAGGAGAACCAACATTGGATCAAACGGCTAGAAATTATGCCGAAAGCAATCCTGAAGTAGCGGCGGAATTAATCAAAGCTTGGATGAAAGAAAAATAAGGGGGCAGCCATGGATACAATAGATGGGGTAAAAAAAGCAGCGATTCTTCTGATCTCTCTAGGATCAGATACCTCTGCAAAGATCATGAAGCTGCTGCCAGAATCATTTATACAAAAAGTGAGCTATGAGATCGCCAACATCGACTTTGTCAGTCCCGAAGAGCGGGATCAAGTGTTGGAGGAATTTTCTCATACCGCAACGGCCCGCAAATATGTCTTAGACGGCGGGATCGATTATGCCAAAAATTTGCTGAACCAAGCATTAGGCCCTCAAAAAGCCAAAGAAGTCATTGACGTATTGACTCAGATTCAGCTGCGGGAACGGCCCTTTAATATCGCTCGCAAAGCCGATGTTCAACAGTTGACCAATCTGTTGATCGGTGAACATCCACAAACAGTAGCGTTGATTTTATGCTACATGCAGCCGGACAAAGCGGCCAGCGTCTTGTCGCAGTTTCCTGATCATTTGCAAGTGGAGATCGCTGAACGGATCGGGACGATCTCCAGTACGTCGCCTTTGGTGATCGAACGGATCGAAAAAGTGATCGAGAACAAATTCTCGAATTACATTGAGAACGATACGGAAAATGTCGGTGGTGTGCACACACTGGTAGAAATCTTGAACTCAGTCAGCCGCAGCACCGAAAAGAACATTTTGAACGACTTAGAAAAGCGGCAACCAGAACTATCCAACGAAGTGAAATCCAGCTTGTTTACTTTCGAGGATATCGTGACCCTCGAACGCTTGGATGTTCAAAAAGTCTTACGAGATGTTCAAAACGATGTCTTAGTCTTAGCGCTTAAAGGCACGACCGATGACATCAAGAACTTTATTTTCTCCAACCTCTCATCACGGGCGGTGGAAAATCTACAAGAAGAAATTCAATTTATGGGTCCTACCCGCTTGTCTGCTGTAGAAGAAGCCCAACAAAGTGTGGTGGCTGTAATTCGACGGCTAGATGAAACCGGTGAGATCTACATCGGAAGGGGCGACCAAGATGCAGTGGTCAAATAGCAGTTTATTGAAGCAGCAGGCGGTCAAAACGACCGAAGCTGCTCGCAGTATTTTGACGGATACGACCATCAAAGTGCCGATTGAGAAAGCAAGCTTAGACCCAGAACTGCAAGCGGCTAGACGTGCACGCCAGTTGGAGCAGGAACGGCATTTGCAGCAAATGGAAGCCTTGAAGCAGCAGATTTTGACCGATGCACAAGCACAAGCAGCGCAAATTCTAGCAGAAGCGAGAGCGGAAGGCTTTCAAGCAGGACAAGCAGACGGCTTTCAACAAGGCTATCAAGAAGGACTCAATGCCAGCAAAGAAGCCGCGCAAGCATTGATGTCACAAGCCCAAGCCAATGTCGCTGAAGCCGTTTCTGAGATCAACACCTTTCGCTCAGAAAAAAAGCAAGAAATGATCGCTTACGGCACGGCAATCGCCGAAGCCTTAATCAATCAACGTTTTACAGACGAGCAAGCAGGCTTCCTGCCTTTTGTGGAGTCTGTGCTATGGCAATTTGAACAACCCGATCAATTTGTGACTGTTCGCAGCCAAGAGCAGCATCTTGCAGCGTTGCGAGAATTGATGGAAACCAAAAAGCAGGCGATCAGCGGGTTTCGCTATTTACTCATGGCAGATGACAGCTTGGCGGAACACGATTTTTGTATCGAAACTGAAAATGCCTTGGTGGTTTTTGAACTGAGGAAAGAAATCGATCGCTTTTTGAGCCAATTTCTAGAAAGCAGTGTGAAGGAATGACGTTTGAATTACCGATCACAGAGATGCGCAAAACGGCGCAATCACAGCCGTTTTTTACCACCTACGGCAAAGTCAGCGAAGTCGTAGGTCTGCTGATCAAAGTCGAAGGGTTGGCGGTTTTCATAGGAGAAATCTGTGAAGTCGCACTGCAAAACAAGACACATACAGCTTTAGCCGAAGTCGTGGGCTTTGTGAAAAAAACCGTGCTCCTGATGCCCCTTGATCAGCTAGAAGGCATCGGACCCGGCTGTTTGGTGCGGCCAACTGGCAAATCATTGACGGTAAAAATCGATGATACGCTGCTAGGGCACACCTTAGATGGACTAGGACGACCGTTAGATATGGCGCTGGATCTGGAAAGTGCGCCAGAATATCCAGTTAGTCAAGATTCTCCTGACCCCTTTCGTCGTCAAAAAATCGCTGAGATCATGCCGACAGGTGTCCGGGCGATCGATGGTCTCTTGACTGTTGGCCTTGGCCAACGGATCGGCATTTTTGCCGGCAGCGGGGTCGGTAAGAGTACCTTATTGGGGATGCTGGCTCGTTATTGCGAAGCCGATGTCATCGTGATCGGCTTGATCGGCGAGCGAGGAAGAGAAGTCAAAGAATTTATTGAAAATGATCTAGGCCCAGAAGGCTACCGCAAGTCGGTCGTTGTCTGTGCTACCTCCGATATGCCGCCCCTCGTACGACTAAAAGGGGCTCATGTAGCAACGGCGATCGCTGAGTATTACCGCGATCAAGGCAAGAAAGTCGTATTGATGATGGACTCGGTGACGCGTTTTGCGATGGCACAGCGGGAGATCGGTCTATCGACAGGCGAGCCGCCGACGACCAAAGGCTATACCCCTTCTGTGTTTACAGCTTTACCGAAGTTGTTAGAACGCAGTGGGATGTCGGACAAAGGCTCGATCACTGCTTTTTATACCGTCTTGGTAGAAGGTGATGACATGAATGAACCGATCGCTGATGCGGTTCGGGGGATTCTTGACGGACATATTCTGTTGTCCCGAAAAATCGCCGCTCAAAATCATTATCCTGCCATCGATATTCAAAATAGCCTCAGCCGCTTGATGAAGACCCTCGTTTCTGAGAAGCAGCATAAACATGCGGGGGAACTAAAAGAAAACATGGCCGTTTATGCAGAAGCCAAGGATTTGATCGATATCGGTGCCTACAAAAGCGGCAGTAATGCGTTGACCGACCAAGCGATCGCGCTGCATCACCCCATCCTACGGTTTTTACAGCAAAAAGTGGATGAGCGGATCCCATTTGAACAAACGATTTTTGAACTGGCGCATTTGTTCAGTGAAGAAGCGCTGATCGAGCGCCAGCGTTCAACTATGTAAAAGAGATCATAAAGGAGCAGCTATGCAAGCATTTCACTTTTCCTTAGAAAAAGTATTGGATCATCGAAAAACTATTGAGCAAGAAGCCAAACGAACTTACGCCCAAAAACAACAACTATTGATTCAGCAAGAACAGCGCCTGAATACGCTGACACAGGAAAAAGCCCAGCTTTTTGATGTCAATGAGATGACCATTGGGCGGATGCAAGTGCAGCAACGTTATTTGCTTGCGTTGAATGCCACCATCGATGAGGTTCAAAACAAAATGTTTCACGTGAAGCAAGAATTGGCAGAGTCGTTATCGGTGGTGGTAGAAGCGCAGCAGGAACGCAAGATCGTGGAAAAGCTGCGAGAAAAACAATTTGCTGAATACATCTATGAAGAGCAATTGGAAGAGCAAAAGCAATTGGATGAGTTCGGCAATCGCGCCTTATTTTCTTAAAGAACTAATGGTTTTAGTGATAAGACGACCTTGGTTTCAAAGCATCAGCTGAGAGGAGGTGAACAATGAAAGAGATCACAACAAGTGCCGTATCCCCTGTACCTGTCGGCAGCAAATCAAAAAAGACGGAGGCGTCACCAGAAGCCTTCAGTTTGCTGATGCAACAGCTGACGGAACAGACCGCAAGCAATCTGTCAGCACCCTTTGAAACATCAGGTATGACGGAGCAAAACGCCGTTGCACCAGAAATGTGGGTTGCCAGCAGTATGGAACATCTGCCGCAGGAGCCAGAAATCACTTCAGCACCCGAACAGCTTGCAACGACACAAGCGCCAGGAATGAGCCAGATCAGCCAGGCACCTTTTGCAGACTTGGTTCATGAAGCGCCACAGGCATCGATGGTAACGGCGGAGCAGAACCAAACGAGCGCCGGCACAGCAGCTTCTCCCGACAGTGTTTCAGCAGCTTTAGCACCAATAGACGTAGCCACCACAGTCATCAACCCCTCCGAGTCTACGCTTGAAGGTCTAGATTTGATGACAAATGACAGAAGTGAAGCCGCAGCAACAACGCTTGAAACGCCTTTGCCAGAAGACTTAGTAGGCGAAGAGCAGTCCACGGCAAAAGGGATCGCTCCTTTCAAGGAAATCAAGGAAATCGATTCAGTAACAAAAACTGCGATTGCGGAGACGACAGAAGCACAGCTGAAACAGTCCACCGAAGGGACCGCTCAATTGGGCCAAAGGGGACCATTGGATCAAGCGTCGCCAGTGACCCACCAAGCGACGGATACGACTAGTACCTTGCAAAGCACGAATGAAACAGTCGCCAAAAAAGCGGAAGCTGTTTCTGCACAAGCCATTGCTTCTTCAACAGCAACTGACAATGAAATGGTGGCACCAGCGCTGCAACTGCTTGATGTTTCTCCCCTTTTGACCAAGCAAGGACCCACACCAACAAAAGCGAATATGGAACAAGCGGTCCTACCCTTAGCAAAAGCGGCTGCCCAACTCGTCCAAACGAGCAGCACGGCAAGCGAGAAAAAAATCACGCTGCAATTCGTTCCTGAGAAATTAGGCACGATCCAGCTTTCTCTAGAAACGAATGCCCAAGGCAGTCGCTTAGAACTGACTGTTCAGCAGCCGCAAGCCAAAGAATTATTGCTGTCCATCAAGCATGAGCTAGAGCAAGTTTTGCAAAAGCAAGAGCAGCCGATCCTAGTGATCAAAGAACCTACGTTAGCTTCTGTCCAGCAGGCTGGTCCGCTGTCAAATCAATCCTTTGCCGGCAGTATGATGGCAAGTGACAGTCAGTTAAGCCAACAGCGTTTTTTACAGGCTCAAAAAGGACAAAGCAAAAAGCCGTTTCATCAAAGCAATACGGCTGAAGAAGAGCAGCAATTAGCACCGATCGATCATGCGATCAGTATTTTAGTGTAAAGGAGGAGAACTATGGCAGATGAAATTACAGCAGCTGCGGCCGGTATTGCCAATACATCGGCATTAACGCAAACAAAAAAATCTTCAGATATCTCCATGGATGATTTTTTGAAGATCTTAGCAGCATCTATGAGCAACCCATCGATGGGAGGCAGCGATTCTTCTGGTGGTGGTAGCACCGACTATATCTCGCAACTGGTTCAATTTACGACCTTAGAGAGCTTGAATGAATTGAGCGAAACGTTGACGACCTCGGTGATTTTACAGCAACAGCAGCAAGCTTTTAGCTTGATCAATAAACAAGTCACCCTGATGGACGGCACAGAAACATTGTCAGGAACCATCGAAAAGGTCCGCTTTGCCAATGGCTACGCCACGATCGTCGTAAATGGCAAAGAATACAGTATGAGTGCGATCCAAGAGATTGGTGGCGAAGCAAAATGAGTTTGACGATTCAACAGGGGCTGCAAAAAGTTGCCGGGGAGCCTTATCAAAATCCCCGCAAAGTCGTGGACAAACAAGCCTTTTCTTCAATACTTGAACAAAAACAAAACGACATCAAAGTCTCGAATCATGCGCAAAAGCGTTTGACTGCAAGGGAATTGACCTTACAAGATGATGATTATCAATCCCTTTCAACGGCGCTTAGTGAGCTAGCGGAAAAAGGCAGCAAAGAATCACTGCTCGTTTACAAAGATATGGGCTTGATCGCCGATGTCCATTCACGAACCATCATTACGGCGATGGGGATGAATGAACTTCACACAGTCACCAATATTGACAGCGCCACATTTATCAAATAGCAGCTGGACTGAAAAGGGGCTGCAAGTATTTTCTGAATGACAGAGGAAAATACGCCAACCATAAGGAGGAAAACAAGCATGTTACGATCATTATATTCAGGTGTCAGTGGAATGAAAAATCTTCAAACGAAAATGGACGTGGTTTCCAATAATATCGCCAACGTCAATACGGTTGGGTTCAAGTCAAGTCGTGTACTTTTCCAAGACATGATGAGCCAAACGATGTCAAACGCAACTGCGCCAGGCAACGGGTTAGGTGGAATCAACGCAACGCAGATCGGTTTAGGGGTTCAGACGGGCTCCATCGATACCATCAATACAGTCGGTGCCCCGCAATCGACTGGCCGCAGCATGGATTTTTATATCAGCGGACAGGGCTACTTTATGGTACAAGGACCAGGAGCAAATGGCGAAACCTATTACACACGAGATGGCGCATTCGTTCGTGACAGCAACGGAACCTTGACCAATAGTGATGGGATGCAAGTCTTAGGTCGTTCAGTCACCGGCGGTCAACCGGTTGTCTATGATGACAACTTTGATGAAAACACAGCATTGAGCGGACAAGAAACGGTATCTCCCTTATCAATTCCAAGTACACTGACCGTCAATGGGGAAACCTTGACCTATAACTCCATGGCAATCGATGCCAATGGCTTAGTGTTGGCAAAATACGGCAATCAAACCTTTGTGATGGGGAAAGTTGGTGTCGCAACCTTTAATAACCCAGAAGGCTTAGAAAAAGTCGGCGGCAACAACTATGTCCAAACTAGCAACTCAGGGAATCCAATCGTCGCAGGCCCTGGCAACAACGGAGCAGGAACGCTACAGGCGGGTGCCTTGGAAATGTCGAATGTCGATCTTTCGACAGAATTTACCGAAATGATCATTGCTAGCCGTGCCTATCAAGCAAATTCAAGAAGTATTACGACTTCTGATGAAATGCTGCAAGAATTATTGAATCTAAAACGTTAAGAACGTGACGCTTCATCATTGAGAGGAGTTTGACCATGATTCTAGTGACAGCATTGAATGGCAAGCCATTCTATTTAAATCCAACATTGATTTATCGGATCGAAGAAATGCCGGATACATTGATTACACTGACAGACGGCAAAACCTTAGTGGTGACGGAAGCTGCGCAAGAAGTTGCGCAGCGGGTAATCGAGTATCATATGGTGATCCATTCGAACCAAGTGAAAACGTAAGGGTGGGAAAGATGGCAAAAGAAGAAAAAGCACCAAAAGCAGAAAAAGAGAAAAAAGGCTTGAGTATGGTTGTTTTACTGCCGATCCTTTTGATTGTGGTAGTCGGCGGCAGTATCGGCGGTACCTTAGTGACGAATCACTTTTTGACGGGGGAAAAAACAGCAGCTGCTGAAACAGCAAAAGACAGCAGCAAAATCTCCTCAGACGAAGCGATCGTGGCACTGGATGAATTTTTAGTCAATCTGGCAAAAGAAGACAACCAAGAGCAGCAATACATGAAGGTCAATTTATCGATTTTAGTCGCCGATGAGGAAAAAAGCGCGGAAGCTACGAAAAATGTGGCCGTCATTCGTGACAGCGTCGTAAACTTATTGCGCCAACAAAAGGCCAGCGGTATTTTGAGCTCCGCCGAAAGTGTACCGAATTTAAAAAAAGCATTGAAAGAAACAATTAATCAGGAATACGGATCAGAAATCGCCAAGGATGTTTATGTGACGGATTTAGTGATCCAATAGAAAGAGGCGTGTTGATGGAAACATTTTTATCGCTGGTCAAAATGATTGGGTTTTTGCTGCTTATTCTTTATTTGATCAACATCAGTTTGAAATATTTAAATCGTTACACGAACCAGCACAATCACCAGTTGCGTATTTTACAAAAAATCGCCGTCAGCAAGTCGTCTTCGATCGGGATCGTCCAAATCATGGACAAATGTTATGTCATGAGCTTTTCTGAACAGCAAAATCAGATCATCAAAGAGTTGACGCCAGAAGAAACGGCCGCTTTTTTACAGCAAAGCCTAGAAAACACCCAAGTGCAAGCTGGCAAAGATTTTTCTGAATGGCTCAACAAAGCCAAGGCGGAAATTGCTGGAAAACGAGGCAAGCAAAAATGAAGATCAAAGGCAGAGATATCAAGATCATGGCTGCGGTCCTTTTCAGCAGTTTGATGCTTCCGCAGACGGCGTTTGCGCTCGAGACGGAAGACGTCAGCTCCACCATCAACAATTTATTGTCGAATGGGAATGGCTCAAGTGATACGATCAATACCTTCTTGTTGCTGACGCTGCTTTCCCTCTTACCGGTCTTGCTGATCATGATGACCTCTTTTACTCGTATCATCATGGTCTTGTCCTTTGTGCGCAGTTCGTTAGGTACACAGCAAAACCCGCCCAATCAAGTATTGATCGGGTTGGCCTTATTCTTGACATTTTTTATTATGAAACCTGTGTATACCGACGTCTACCAGCAAGCGATCGAACCGTTTGATCGACAAGAGATCAGCCAAGCCGAAGCTTTTGACCGCTCAGAAAAACGAATCAAGGCCTTTATGATGGTACAGACACGGGAAAAAGACATTGCCTTGTTTGCGGAAGCTGATGGGGAGACCGAAAAGTATCATTCTTCTGACGATGTTCCTCTGACCGTTATGGTACCGGCTTTTATTATCAGTGAATTACGAACGGCTTTCAGTATTGGCTTTTTGATTTTTATCCCCTTTTTGATCATTGATCTGGTCGTCTCCAGTATCTTGATGTCGATGGGGATGATGATGCTGTCGCCGATCATGATCTCACTCCCCTTCAAGATCTTACTATTTGTTTTAGTGGATGGCTGGTATCTGATCGTGGAGTCGCTGATCAAGAGTTTTCAATAGCCGCTAAGAAAGGAGCCAAGAGGAAATGACAGTAGAAATGGTACTTGATGTGCTAAGGGAAGCCTTTCTTCGAATTTTAGCGATATCTGGCCCTGCCTTATTGGTCGGCATGCTCGTTGGATTGGTGATCAGTATTTTTCAAGCCACTACCCAAATCCAAGAACAAACGTTGAGCTTTGTGCCGAAACTATTAGCGATTTTTTTGACCTTGATTTTGGCCGGGAATTTTATGCTGAATCTCTTGTTGAATTTTACCAAAATGATCTTCAAGATGATTTCAGCAATGTAAGGAGGAAACCTGATGGCGCCGATTCAAGCGACGGTGTTGATTTTTTGTCGAATATTGGCGTTTGTCGTCCTTTGTCCGATCTTCTCACAGCAAAATTTTCCGTCACTGGCAAAAATCGTGATCGGCATGGCGTTGACGGTCCTATGTCTGCCGACGGCACCTGCGATTCCCGAGCTTTCCCTCTTTATGATGACGGTTTTCGTCATCAAAGAAGTACTGTTTGGGATGGCGATGGGCTATTTGAGTCAGCTGGTCTTTACCGGTGTGGAAATTGCGGGCCAATTGATCGACTTTCAAGTGGGTTTTTCGATGGCGCAAGCCTATGATCCGACGTTGCAAATCGCCTCTTCCCAGTATGGCAAAACGTACTATTGGCTGACGATCGCTGTGTTTTTTGGACTTGATCTGCATCATCGACTGATTACAGCACTGCTGTTGTCTTTTCGGATCGTGCCCTTAGGCTCTGTGGTGATCCAAGGCACGACGGTTGAAGGCATCGTCAAACTTTTCAGCCAAATGATGGTGATGGCAGTCAATCTTGCAGCACCAATGATCATTGCGCTGCTGTTGGTGGACCTCGTGCTAGGTGTGATTTCTCGGTCGATTCCCCAGATCAATATTTTGATGATGAGTCTTTCGATGAAAACCGCCATCAGTTTTGTGGTGTTTCTCTTGCTATTAACCAATGTCCTTTCGTACTTAGGCAAACACTTGCCAGATACGGTCCGCTACTTGCAGGAGTTTATCAAGTCTTTTCAATAAAGTAACAGGCAGCCAGCAGGAGGTGAGAAGATGGCAGAAAAAGATGGCAAAACCGAACTACCCAGTGCCAAGCGGCTGCGGGATGCCCGCAAACGCGGGGAGGTACCTAAGACCCAGGAATTAGCAGCTGCTGTTTCGCTACTGGTCTTCTCGTTTTTGACTCTGTCTTTATGGCAGTTTTTCGCCGCTTCTTTTTTGCCTTATTTTTCCCGAAGTTTGGCGCAGCTGGCTGATTATCAATCCAGTTTGGCGGATCTGCCGAAACTGGGGGTGCAGAGTATCTTGCTGCTGCTTTTGTTGTGTGCGCCCGTCTTTCTGGTCGCGCTCGGAGTCGGGCTTATTACGAATTATGCCCAAGTCGGTCTGTTGTTTTCAGGAAAGGCCGTCAAACCAGACTTTAAAAAGCTGAACCCTATCAGCGGGATCAAGCAGCAATTCAGTTTGCGCTCGTTGATGAATTTAGGCAAAACATTGGCAAAATTCGGCGTGATCGTCTACTTGTGCTATCAACAATTTTTAGCCGCCGTCCCTGTTTTACTGGGTTTGAGTGAAGTGGGGTTGGAAAAAACGATCCTGTTCATGCTGCTGCGGGCCAAAGAATTGTTCTTACAGATCTCGATTTTCTTGATCATTTTGGCCGTAGTCGACTACGGCTACCAACGCTATAGCCATCGCAAGAACTTGATGATGAGCAAACAGGAAGTCAAAGAAGAGTTCAAGCAAATGGAAGGTGATCCGCAAGTCAAAGCACAGCGCAAAGCGAAATACCGTGCGATGACCCAAAATGCCATCGCCAACGTCAAAGAAGCGACGGTTTTGATCACCAATCCGACCCATTTCGCCATTGCGATTCGTTACGATGCCAGCAGTGAAGGGGTGCCACGGGTCTTGGCCAAAGGGGCAGATCAGCTGGCGCAGCGGATGAAAGCAGAAGCACTGAAAGAAAATATCCCACAAATCGAAAACCGTGAAGTAGCACGGGCCCTTTACCGTCAAGTAGAACCCGGGGATCTCATCCCTGTTGAAATGTATGAAGCCATTGCTGAAATCATCGCTTTGGTCTATCAGCTAGAAGAAAGCCAACGCGGCAAGATTTAAGGAAACAGGAGGAACTAAAATGAATGAGGCTGCCTCAAAACCGAAAAAAGGCATTGGTCTGGCGGATATCTTAATCTCGGTGATCGTCCTAGCTATTATTGGTTTGATTATTATTCCATTACCGAGTGCATTATTAGATATTCTGATCATTATCAATTTGACGATCGCGATCAACATTTTACTGATCACCCTGTTTACCAAATCAGTGTTGGAATTCACTACGTTTCCAACCTTGCTACTGATCACAACGATGTTTCGTTTAGGCTTGAATCTATCTTCCACTCGTTTGATCTTGACCCAAGGAAATGGCGGACACGTGATCGATGCCTTCGCCAATGTCGTTGCCGGCAGCAATTACATCGTGGGGATCATTTTGTTCGTAATCATCATGGTGGTTCAGCTAGTCGTCGTGACCAATGGTGCAGGGCGTGTCTCCGAAGTGACTGCTCGATTCACATTGGATGCGATGCCCGGCAAGCAAATGGCGATCGATTCCGACCTAAATGCTGGTTTGATCACGGAAGCGGATGCCCGCAAACGACGAAAAGATCTGCAGCGAGAAGCTGATTTCTTTGGTTCGATGGATGGTGCCAGCAAGTTTGTCAAAGGGGATGCGATCGCAGGGATCTTAATCACTGTCATCAATTTAGTTGGCGGAGCAATCATTTTCTCCATGGGGGGACAAATGACCGTCATGGAAGCCTTCGCCCAATTCGGGAAACTGGCGATCGGGGATGGCTTGGTCAGCTCGATTCCCTCTTTACTGATTTCGATTGCTTCCGGGGTAATCGTGACTCGTTCCGATAACGATAGTTCCTTTGGTTTGGATATTGCGGCAGATGTGATGCGTAATCCCCAACTGTTTCGGATCGTGGGGGCGATTCTCTTCGTCTTAGCCTTAGTTCCCGGGTTTCCTTTTGTTCCTTTTGTGTTGATTGGTTTAGGCCTTTTCGCAGCCAGCTTTCTGGTTACGCAAAAAGAAGAAAAGCAGCGAGTGGAACAAAAACAATGGGAACAAAAATTGGCACTAGAACGCAAAAAAGAAGCGCAGGAAGAAGATGATTCCGTGGCTTCTTTCCAAGTGGAACCAATCTCAGTGGAAATCGGTTATGGTCTAATCCCTATCGTGGATAGTTCGGTCGACAACAGCTTAATGAACCGCATTGTGGCGATCCGTAAACAGAGTGCCAGAGAATTAGGGATCTTAGTCAGTCCCGTTCGTATTCGCGACAACCTCTATTTGGATGCCAATGATTACGTGATCAAGATTCGTGGCAACGAAGTCGGCCGCGGCGATATTTACCCGAACAAAGTCATGGTGATCAGCCCGAAAGAAGAGCCGTTTCCTTTTCAAGGAATCGCAACAAAAGAACCAGCCTTTCATCTGGATGCAATGTGGATCGATGAATCCGATAAGGAGATGGCGGATCTGCAAGGGTTTACGATTATCGAGCCTTTGACTGTGATCGCAACACACTTAAAAGAAATCATCTATGCCCATGCACCAGAGCTGTTAGGTCGCCAAGAAGTCAAGAAATTATTGGAGGGCATCAAAGAGCAGTACAATGTCGTGATCGATGAATTGATCCCCGATATTTTGCGGCTCGGCGAGGTCCAAAAAGTTTTACAAAATTTATTGGATGAACAAATTCCTATCAATGACTTAGCAACGATCTTAGAAACCTTAGCCGATTACGGCGTTGTCACGAAAGACGTAGAAGTTTTGACAGAATATGTCCGCCAAGCATTGAAACGGACGATCGCTGCCAAGTATGCCAATGAACGACACGAGCTGCAAGTGGCGGTGATCCAGCCGAAACTAGAAGAAATCATCGCTCAAAGTATCCAAAAAACTGCAACTGGCTCGTACCCGGTCTTAAAACCAGATACCGTGACCAAGCTGTTGGATTCCATCAGTGGGATCCAACATGCGGCGATTGCTCAAAATATCAATTTCGTCATTCTGGCATCGCCTAAGATCCGGTTAGCATTCAAAAAAATGATTGTTTTTAATTTCCCAGATATCGCCGTTCTTTCTCTAAATGAGATTCCCAATGAAATTGCGATCGAAACGGTGGGCAGTATTGACATTTAAGCAGAATTTTCTTAGGAAGGGGCATCGCCGATGTATGAAGTCGATCGAGAAGCGGAGATCATCAAGTATCTGCCGCTAGTGGAACGGGTGGTTCAGCGCCTGTCTATCAAAACCGCCGATTATGAATCAGGTGATCTCTACAATATTGGGGTGATTGGGCTGATGGATGCCTTGCGGAAATTCGATCCCTCAAAAAAAGTTCCTTTTGAAAGCTATGCAGTGATTCGCATCAAAGGGGCAATTATTGATGAAGTACGCAAGCACGCCAAAATCTCCCGTTACAAAATGGCGGCAGTCAATCAGTTTTATCAAGCACGGCAAGAGTTGGAGCAAAGCCTCAAAAGAGAAGCGACCGATACTGAGATCTGCAAACAGCTGGGAATCAACCAAAGTCAACTAGCGGATATTTATGAGAGTTTGCACTACTTAGCCAGCGTCTCTTTGGAAGATACCTTGTTTGCTTACCAAGAAGAAGGCATGACGATAAAGGATATGGTTCGGGATCCTGCCGAGAATGTCGAAGATACCTTAGTCGCTGAAGAAAAACGCACCGCTTTGGTTGCGTGCATCAAAAAATTAGGGGAACGTGAACAAATAATTTTAAGTCTGTACTATACCGAAGAACTGACGTTAAAAGAAATCGCTGAAATCTTAGAAATTTCAATTCCGCGGGTCTCACAAATTCACGGCAAAACGATTGCCAAATTGCGCACATTGATTGAGGAGGAACTGGCATGATTCGAGGATTGGATGTCTTATCACGGAACATTTCATTATTACAAAAGCGACAAGAGACGACGAGCGGCAATATTGCCAATGTCAATACAACAGGGTATCAAGCAAAAGCCTTGTTTCAGTCGGCACTAGATGAAGTGGCGCTGCATAATTATCAAAGCGGGCCCAATGCGGATACTCGCCGCGATATCGGTGGGTTGTCTTTAGGGACGCAACTGGCAGGTAGTACGATCAGCCAAGACCAAGGCGCCGTCAAACAGACGGGACAAGCCAGCGATTTTGCACTGCTTTCCGAAGGCTACTTTGTCGTTCAAAACAATGCGGGTCAGCGGTTGTATACGAGAAATGGCGACTTTACCGTCAATCAGCAGAATCAATACGTAACACAAGAAGGCTATCTTGTCTTGGGTGCCAATGGACAAGCAGTCAGCGCCTTGGGACCAGCGAACTTTCAGATCCAATCATTTCCCCCAGAAGCACTGACTACAGATGGTCAAAACTACGTGACTAGCAACGCAGCAGGAACCAATGTGAATGCACCAGTAATCCAGCAAGGTGCCTTAGAACAAGCCAATGTATCCGTTGCCGATGAAATGGTGGCGATGATCCAGACTTCTCGGGAATTTGAAGCCAATCAGAAAGTCTTGAGTTCAACGAATCAGACATTGCAAAAAGCGGTCAACGAATTAGGAAAGATTTGAGGATGAGTCAATGAATATCAGTGGATTACTAGGAATCAGCCGTTCTGGGTTGAATCATTTGCAGACAAACTTAGACACGACAGCCAACAATATCGCCAACGTCAATACCAATGGCTACCAAGCACAAACGACGCACTTTCAAGCATTGATGGAAAATGCCATCGGTGCAGAAGAAACGCTGTTTAATGGCAACACCGCCCAATATGGTGCGTCAATGGGGGCGAAGGCAACCACGACCACAAGTTTTGCCCAAGGCAATCTGGCGGGCACTGCTCAGCCATTAGATCTCGCAATCCAAGGCAATGGCTTTTTCGGGGTTCGGGACCAAACCGGTCAATTGCTGCTGAGTCGAGCAGGCAATTTTCATTTAAGTGAGAACAAGCAATTAGTCAATAGTGAAGGGTACCCTGTGGCAATGACCACAAACGTACCGACCCCTCAGTGGCCGGATGCGCAGCAAATCGCAATAGATGCCAGCGGTCAGTTGACGACGGAAGAAAATGGTCAGACTCGAGTGTTGGGACAGCTGACCCTTTATCAGCCGACGAATACAGAAAACATCACGCCAGTGGGCAACCAACTGTACAGTGCCGGTGATCAAGCGTTGCTTACTTCGCAAACCAATCCGGCAGCCTTTGGCAGCGTCTTGCAAGGACAGTTAGTACAGTCGACGGTGGATCTAGCGACTTCCATGACAGACTTGTTAACGACCCAGCGTGCGTATGGACTGAATACGAAAGCCATGCAGACAGCCGATGAGATGTGGTCCGTGATCAATCGTTTTACAGATTAGAGGAGAAAGAACATGATTCGCTTAACCAAGGTCAGTAAAAAATTCAGCAATGGCACGTTGGCATTGGCCGATATTTCTGTTGCGATCCCTCAAGGAGAATTTATCTATGTGGTGGGTCCCAGCGGTGCCGGCAAATCAACGTTATTCAAATTGCTCTTGAAAGAAGAAGAACTTTCGGCCGGTTCTATCCAAGTCGGCAATGTCTTGTTGGAACAACTCAAAGACCGTCATCTCTATATGATTCGGCGACAAGTCGGTATCGTCGGACAAGAAGACCTTTTGCTTCCTTATCTGACGGTTGCCAAAAACGTCGACTATGCGCTGCAAGTACTAGGCACTCCCCGCAAGCTGCGCCAGGAAAAAACCGCCAAAGCGCTGCAACTGGTTGGCATGTTTCCTCAAAAGGATCATTATCCCGAAGAGCTTTCAGTGGGACAGCGCAAAAAAGTAGCAATCGCGCGAGCGATCGTCACAGATCCAGCAGTCTTGATTGCCGATGAGCCCACCGCCAATCTGGATGCGAAATCAGCCGTCGAAGTTATGAAACTGCTCTTGCGGATCAATCAAGTCGGTGCCACGATCCTATTGGCGACCCATGACAGTACGATGGTCAATACGGTCCGTAATCGGGTAGTCGAGCTGCAAAACGGTCGTTTGGTTCGTGATGAATACCAAGGCGGCTATACTCGCTTTGCTGATCCAAAAGATACATATGTCTGGTGAAGATGCTTAACTTTTCTAGCAAAAGATCCGATTAAAGAACTAGAAGATTGTTTTCATAATCGGATAAAGAAGGAGTGACCCAACGATTATCAAGTGAAGAGCGAATCTTGATAAACAGCACGACTGATCATTTTGCATAAGAAAGGATACTGTTATGAAGAAGAAGGTACAAGCTATCATCAAAAAAATCCGCTTGGCGGTGTTGATTCCGCTAGGATTTACCCTGATCGTATTATTAGGATGCTATTTCTTCGTGATCCGCACCAACGGAGACGGACAAGCAGCAAAAAGTTTCTTTATTTTTTCAGTGATCGTACTGCTACTAGAAATTGCAGTGTTAGTAGGAATGACCTATCTAGCAAAAAAAGAGACCCATTCAGACATGGATACGTTGTTGGCAGAACTAGAAGCAGTCGGTTCTGGCGATCTATCCCATATCGATGAGATCGGCAGCAGCGACCAAATCTCCCTTTTTGGGCAAGTTCAAAATCGTTTTCAAGGGGTTTTAAACACCTTCAAAGCGGTGATCGTTGGCATGCATGAAGAAAGTAGCCGGATGGAAAAAATGGTAGGCGGTCTAACGACAACCTCAAAAAATGCCAAAAATTCAATTGAAAATGTGCGTCAGACGATGAACGCCATCGCAGATGCTACTAGTTCACAAGCCTCCGAAGCGGAACAAACCTCCTTTGATATGGACGAATTAGCCTTAAGTATCGAAGAGATCCACAAAGAGATCGAATTGATGAACGGGTATGTCGGTCAATCCCAAAGCAGTAATGTCCACAATTCAGAAATGATGTTCCATGTGTTTGAAAGTTGGGAGATCGAACGGCAAAACCAAGCAGAATTAGTGGAAAGCATGAACGACATGAATGAAGATGTCCAAAGTATCGGAAAAATTGTTCAGCTGATCAATGATATTTCTGACCAGACCAACTTACTGGCATTGAATGCATCCATCGAAGCAGCTCGGGCCGGGGAAGCGGGCCGGGGGTTTGCCATTGTTGCAGAAGAAGTCCGCAGTTTAGCGGAACAAAGCAGTCAATCAACGAAGAGCATTCGTTCGATCATTGAAACGATCCGCAAAAAATCGGAAAAAGTGGTCTCTGCAGTGACGGATTCCTTTGAAAGCGGCGAAAGACAGACCAACAATATTAACAAAGCCATCGAGTCCGCTAATGAGATCTCTGACATTGTCGAAAAATTGGTTTCAAGTATCCAAACAGTTGAATCCCATATTATCGGGATCGTTGAAAAAAAAGACATGGTTCATGTTTCTGTCAGCAATATTTCTGCTGCCGTTTCTGAGACCTCTGCTGGGACGCAAGAAGTAACCGCAAACCTAGAGGACTTCTACTTGGTCATCGAAAATTTTGAACAGAATGTACAAGAAATTGAGACAATCGCTAATATTCTTAAATTCCAAGTGGATAGTTTCAAATTCTAAAAAGGAGCGGTGACGCTAATGGAACAATACGTTGTATTTAAAAGTCATCAACAACACTTTGCCTTGCGGATCGATTATGTGGTAAGGGTCATTGAGGCTGCCTCTTTCACACAGCTGCCAGAAGTGGCGGATTTTGTTCTGGGTATTCAACCCATTGAAGAGGCGATGGTTCCGATCATTGACATCCGCAAAAAGCTGTTTGATGAATTTACGCCGGAAACCGGACAAAATGTGGTCTTGTTGTGTCACTGGCAAGAACAGGCGATCGGTCTTTACGTGGAAGAGATCGTCGGCATTCTACCCTTAGCCGAAAGTCCCAGCAATGCGGAATTAAATACGTCAGGACTTAAGCAAAACTATATCGAAGCCTTTCTGAAAAAAGATGATGAACTTGTACTGGCATTGGAGCTGCCGTTTCTCTTCAGCTATGAACAAGCGGCAGAGATGAAGGATGAGTTAGGCGCCTATCAGACAGAGAAATTGGCAGCCGCCAATGACGATGACAATGATGACCGTGAATGAGGAACTGCATGTGGGGATCTCGGAGTATAAGATCGCCCAAGCGCCAACTCGTTTGATCACGGTGGGCTTAGGTTCTTGCATCGGCACGATCATTTACGACGAAGCCAGTCATATTGGCGGCTTGAGTCATATTATGCTGCCAGATAGTCAGCCTTTTTTGCACAAGCGGGAAATCAAGCCCGAGAAGTTTGCGGACTTGGCATTGCCGGCGATGGTCGCCGAGTTGAAACTAAAGATCCGCCGGCCTCGCTTTCAAGCGAAAATCGTTGGCGGCGCCAATATGTTTCAGTTCCAGACCCTTAATGCTGCCAGCAATATTGGTCAGCGTAACATTGAAGCCGTCGAGGAAGTCTTGGATCAGCTAAACATTCCGATCGTGGCCAAACATGTGGGCGGCAGCGCTGGTCGAACCATGGTCGTAGACCTTCAGGATTTCAAAACCATGGTTCGGCAAGTCAAACAAGAAATCGTTTATTTGTAAAAGGAGTACAGGGATATGAAAAAAGTAATGATCGTCGATGATTCGGCATTCATGCGGAAAGTAGTGACAGATTTATTGAATCAGTTGCCGGATATCGAGGTGACCGTCGCTGCCCGCAATGGCAAACAAGCATTGGATTATTTGACCAAAGAAGCGATCGATTTGGTGGTAATGGATGTGGAGATGCCAGTGATGAACGGATTAGAGACCTTGCGGAAGATGAAACAGCAATCAGCCATTCCGGTCATCATGCTTAGCTCATTAACCAACCAAGAAACCACGATTGAGGCGTTAGCGCTTGGCGCACGAGATTTTGTCGAAAAACCAGTCAGTCTATCGATGATCGAAAAAGAATGGATCGCTGAATTTCATCAAAAGATTTTAGCGATGGATCATGAAGCCGGCACAGCTCAAGCACTGGTGCCAACGGCTGCCCAACCCACTAAGCTGACGCAAAACAGCTTGTCGTCTCATCTTGACGCTCTGGTCATTGGCGCTTCAACAGGCGGCCCGCGTGCCTTACTGGGCATTATCCGTCGCTTGCCCGCGCATCTGCGCTGCCCAATTTTGATCGTTCAACATATGCCAGCGGGATTTACGGCTTCCTTTGCGAAGCGATTAGACACAGAGACAACCGTCCGAGTACAAGAAGCAATCGACGGCATGCGGATTGAAAATCAAGTGTATCTTTGCCCGGGGGATTACCACATGACGATCCAACAAGGACATTTGCAACTGGACCAGCGAGAAAAACGGCATGGGACGCGCCCAACCGTCGATTATCTTTTTTCCTCAGCAGCCGATTACTATGGTGCGCAACTAGCGGCGGTCGTTTTAACGGGGATGGGGAAAGACGGCACCGCTGGTTTACGACAGATCCAAACGGCTGGGGGCTATACGATCGTTCAAGACAAAGAAACGTGTACAGTTTTTGGGATGCCGCGGTATGCCATTGAACAAGGAGTCGTTGATGAAGTCCTGCCATTGCAGGATATTGAAGCAAAAATTGCACAGATGGTCGGGTGAAGAAGATGGAAGAAGAATTTGCCTTATTTAATGCATGGGTGGATCGCCGGTTAGGGATTCCATTAGCCGCATACAAAGAAAATCAAATGCAGCGCCGCATCCTTACGATCATGGAAAACAGCGGGGCAAAAACGTTGAGGGAATACCAGCAATTGATCGAAGGAGATGAAGGGGTGCGGGCAGCTTTTTTAGCCCATATCACCATTAACGTAACGGAATTTTACCGCAACAAAGAACTATTTGACGCCTTTGAACGCATCTTGAAAACCATTGTTCTCCCGAAAACCACGCTGCCAAAAATTTGGAGTGCCGCATGTTCGATTGGGGCAGAACCCTATACGATCGCTATGCTGCTAGAAAAAAACCAAATTGCTGCAGCCAATGTCTTGGCCACCGATATCGATATGCAAATTTTGGCAAAAGCCAAGCAAGGACTCTATCGAGAGCACGAATTGCGGAATGTCTCAGCGGCAGAACGTACCCGTTTTTTTGATGCAATAGAAAAGAACCAGTTTCAGATCAAGACAGAAATCAAACGGCGGGTTCATTTTAAGCAACACGATCTTTTGAAAGACCCGTACAATGGACCTTTTGATGTGATCGTTTGTCGCAATGTGACGATCTATTTCAAAAGTGACGCTCGGGATGCCGTCTATCAAAAATTCAGTGATGCATTGGTCCCAGGGGGCATTTTGTTTACGGGAGCGACAGAAACGATCAATTTCGCGGAACAATTCGGTCTCAAGAAAATCGATTCGTTTATCTATCAAAAAGTATAATTTTGTAAAGGAGGGACCCATTTGGATGACAATAGTGTCTATCGTACCCTTTTCTTTGAAGAAACAGACGATCATTTAGCACAGTTGAATGATCATGTCTTGCAATTGGAAAACGATCCACAAGACAGCGCCTTGCTGAATGATATTTTCCGTTCTGCCCATACCCTTAAAGGGATGGCGGCAACGATGGGCTATGACGTCATGACGCAGCTGACCCATAAAATGGAAAATATTTTTGAGTTGTTTAAAACAGGGACCTTGCAAGTGACCCAGCAATCGATCTCATTGATTTTCAAATGTTTGGATCGCTTGTCAGAACTTGTGGAGGATCTGCGGGAAGAACGTGACCTGCAGCCAGCTCAAATTGCCGATTTATTGGCCGAACTTGACCAAACGGAACATTCTGGCGGCCTACCAACCGAGACAGAAGCAAGTCAAAAACCTACAGCAGCGGGCGCATTAAACCCACAGTTTCAACAGATCGATCCTTCTGATCTGTACGTGATCGAGCAAGCGGCTGGAGATGGCTATCAAGCCGTTCAAATTGCTGTTCGCTTAGATGCCCAATCCATGTTAAAAGGCGCTCGTGCCTTTTTGATCATGGAAAAGCTTGGTCAAACAGGGGATGTTCTCTATGCAGAACCAGATGCCCAAACACTCGAAGAAGGCACCTTTGAATCGGATTTCTCGCTGCTGTATTTGACACAGCAGACACTAGCTGATGTTGAGCAAAACATCGCCAGCAATAGTGAGATCGAAGCCTTCGTGGTGGCACCTTTTGATCCATCAGCCGCTGTGTTGGAAGAGGCAGAAGAGCTGCTTCAGCCAGCGTCGGCCCAAGAGTCAGAAACTCCTGCTCTCCAACAAGCGAAAACAGAAACGAAAGAAAAATCACCGGCGCTAGCACATCATGCGTCTGCCCAAAATCAATCAATCCGAGTCGACTTGAATCGCTTAGATTCATTCTTGGATCTCGTATCCGAATTGGTGGTCTATCGCAATCAATTAGAAGATGTCAGTGAGCGGGAAAACATCGAAGCAGTCAAAGACCCCTTAGAACAAGTTTCACGATTGACTTCTGAGCTGCAAGATTTGGTCTTGCGGATCCGCATGCAGCAAGTCAATGTCGTCTTCAGCCGCTTTCCAAGAATGGTTAGGGACTTATCCAATGAACTGCAAAAAGAAATGGAACTTGTCATTTTTGGGGAAGAAACGGAATTGGATAAAACAGTGGTTTCTGAGTTGAGCGAACCCCTGGTCCATCTGTTGCGTAATTCTGCCGATCACGGCATCGAAGCACCCAACGTTCGGGAAAAACTGGGCAAACCTCGCAAGGGCACGATTCGTTTGGCGGCCTACCAAGAAGGTAATCGCGTGATCATTACATTAGAGGATGATGGCAAAGGCCTTGATCCACAAGTAATCAAAGCAAGTGCTGAAAAGAAAGGCTTAGCCACGGCAGGCCTTTCCGATGAAGCGTTGCAGCAGCTGATCTTCCACCCCGGTTTTTCAACAGCCCAAGAAGTGACCAATATTTCTGGGCGCGGTGTCGGGATGGATGCCGTGCAATCGAAGATTACCCAACTAGGGGGAACTATCGAGATGAAGAGTCAGCCGAATAAAGGCACGCAGTTTGTGATCAAATTGCCATTGACCCTGTCGATCATTCAAGCATTGATGGTTCGCGTCGGCGAAGAAACCTTTGCGATCCCATTAAATCTAGTCGAACGCGTGGTGATGATCAAAGAAGAAGAGATCATTCAGACGGTCTCAGATGAGGTCTATCGTTTTCAAGAAGAGTTGATTCCGTTGATTCGGACCGATCAACTCTTAGCGATCGAAGGCGACCTATCTGAGAAAAAATTCGCAATTATCGTCAACAATGACCAACAATTTCACGGTATTTTGGCAGATGAATTGATCGGCCAACAAGAGATCGTCATCAAGAAAATCGATCCGCTGCTGCAAAAGCTGAATCGCTATCAAGGAGCAACGATTATGGGTAACGGCTCGATCGCACTGATCTTAGACATTCATGCGATCTGTCAGAAAAAAAAGGATGACCGCTTATGAGTTATACAGCGCTGCAGATCGATGGACTAAAAGAACTGATCAATATCGGCGGTGGCCACGCTGCGACTAGTTTATCAAAGCTTCTCCAACAACCGATCGATATGCGGGTACCGGAAGTCGAGATTCTAGCTTATGAGGATTTGTATCAGCAGATCATGGCGGAAGACAAAGAAGTACATGTGGTGATAAGTCAAATCGAAGGGGCGTTTCGGGGGATCTTCTTGTTTGTCTTAACGGATGAATCCGCCGCAAAATTGCGTCAGTTGATGATCCAAGAAAGCGATCCGTCAGAAGAGTTGAAGCAATCAGTCATCAATGAGTTGACCAACATCCTCACCAATTCTTTTTTGATCGCGATCGGGCAACTGTTGGAAACACAGCTGAGTGCGTCTTTACCAAGTGCCAGCTATGATTTCTTTGGCGCAGCGATCAGTTCCATCTATTTGGCAATGGCCCAGTATGATGAGCAGGTGATGGTAATCCGTAATGAGTTCGTCTATGCCAAAGAAACATTAGAGGCATCGTTATTTTTGATTCCAGAAATCGGTGTACTAGAAAACATATTTGATTCATTAGGAATTTGAAAGGGGCAAATACAATGTCAAAAAAAGTATTGATCGTGGATGATGCGGTATTTATGCGCATGAAATTAAAGGATATTTTAGAAAAAAACGGCTATGAAGTCGTGGGGGAAGCCCAAAATGGCCAAGAGGCTTTTGAAAAATACCAAGCAACGACACCGGACTTAGTGACCATGGATATCACGATGCCGGAAGTGGACGGCTTAGAGGCGTTAAAAATGATCCGCACGTTTGATGCGCAGGCGAAAGTCGTGATGTGCAGTGCCATGGGACAACAAGGAATGGTGATGGATGCAATTCGCGCCGGTGCGGTGGACTTTATCGTGAAGCCCTTTGACACGGACCGCGTAATCACTGCCATTGATAAAGCCTTTGCCTAATGCCTAGGAGGATAGCGACATGCAGATGATACTTTTCAAAATGGCCCAGCAGTACTATTTGATTTCGGCGGACTCGGTGGACGAGGTCATTGATGCTCCTTCCTTTACGAAGGTGCCCTTAGCACCTGAGTGGGTAGAAGGGTTGATCAACCTGCGGGGGTCTGTCGTAACGGTGATTCGTTTGGCAAAACTGATTCCGATTATGGAACCAGCCTACGAAAAAAATATATTGATCATGAAGAAGCAAGAGGAAACCAAAGGGGTCCTCGTAGAAGAAGTAATTGAAGTTCTTGATATCACCGAAGAGGATATCCAACTAGACAATCAAGAGACAGAACATGCCGTTGGAGTCGTGACGATCGGTGAAAAAGTAGCCAGTGTGATTCAAATCGATCACATGATTTTTTAAAAAAATGGGGGATTAGTGTGGATCAGGTATTGACGCAGCAAGAGATTGATTTATTGTTGAATGCGATGAGCAGCGGAGAGATCGATCAAGAAATTATTGAGATAGAAGACAAACAAGCCAAAGTGAAAGCCTACGATTTTCGCCGACCAACAAAGCTGTCGAAAGAGTACGTCAATACCCTGCACATGATCTTCGAGGATTTCTCGAAGATGAGCAGCAGCATGCTTTCTACCCAACTGCGGACCAATGTTTCTTTGCAGTTGGCAGCTATCGAACAAGTCAGTTATGACGAATTTATCCATTCGATACCAAAATTTACTTTATTGGGGCTCTTTCATTCGCAGCCTTTGAGCGGGATCCAGATGATCGAGATGAACCCACAACTGTGCATGATGTTGGTAGAATTGTTGTGCGGCGGTTTAGATGTTTATCAAAACAAGCCGATCGAAATGGATTTTAGCGAGAAAAAAAGTTTTACTGATATTGAAACAGCGATCTTGGAAGAAGTGGTGGCACAATTTGTACGGGTCTACCAAAATGTTTGGAAGGACATCGTTGCCTTGGATTCGGTTTTGGATGGAATCGATACGAATCCGCAATTGATGCAAAACATGTCGCCGAACGAACCCGTCGTATTAGTGACCTTTACTATCAAAATTTTTGAAGTGAAACATTTCATCAATCTATGTATCCCGTACGTCTTCTTTGAAGGGATCATTGATAAATTAAGTTTCCGCAATTGGTTTGATAGCAATCAGCCAGTCAACCAAGACGATAGCCGCGAGTTGCAAAAAAGTTTGAATGGGGTCGGCTTGAATTTAGAAGTTCTGCTGGGCCATGCTCAAATGAGTCTTTCTGAGTTTCTCCACCTAGAAGAAGGCGATGTCATCAAACTAGACAAAAAAATTACTGAACCATTAGAGACCTTCATCGATGGAAAACCTTACTTCCGGGCAAAACCTGGGAAGCAAGAGGACCGTTTAGCCATTGAGTTATTAGACAAGTTAGAAGAGGAGCAAAAACTATGAGTGAACGTTTATCCCAAGCAGAAATCGATGCATTGCTGAATCAAAGTGCCCCAGCCCAGCCGCAAGGATTAGAAGAGCAAGTCAAAGTCGACATTATTGGCGAAGTTGGAAATATCTCCATGTCGCAAGCGGCGACGACGTTGTCTTCCATTCTTGATCTTCGGGTCAGTATCACGACTCCCCGGGTGTCTAAAATCAAATTTGGTGAGATCTTAAACGACCTCGTTGCACCAAAAGTAGCAACGACAGTTGAATTTAAAGAAGGCCTTTTAGGCAGTAATTTGATGCTGTTAGAAGTCAAAGATGCCATCGTGATCGCTGATTTGATGATGGGGGGAACTGGTGAACCCACCAACACCCAATTTACGGAATTAGAGCTAAGCGCCGTGGCAGAAGCCATGAACCAAATGATTGGGACTGCCTCGACTTCGATGGCGACGATGATCAGCCGCAAAGTGGATATCTTGCCGCCGATCGTCAAACTATGGGAGACACCAGAAAACATTGAGTATAGCGGGATCGAGGCAGAGGAAGAGATTTACTGTATCTCATTTTCTTTGCGCGTCGAAGGTCTGATCGAAAGCAAAATCATGCAGATCTTTACGGATCCTGTGGTCAACGATATCGCCAGTGCGATGCTGTCCGATGAAGCGACTGTCGTTACTCGGGAAACACCAACACCGCAGCCAACAGCACCCGTTGCTGCACCTAAGCCAGAACCAGAGGCTGCATCAAAGCCCGTGGAGGTCAGCAAACCGGCATTTCAAACATTGGCCTCCAGCGGAGTGAACGATGGGGATAATTTGGACTTGATCCTTGATGTGCCATTGGATCTAAGTGTCGTGTTAGGCCGCAGCAAAAAAACCATTAAGGACATTTTATCTTTCAATACGGGCTCCGTCATCGAGCTGGAAAAACTGACGGATGAACCGCTAGAGATTTTGTTGAACGGCAAACTGATCGCCACTGGGGAAGTCGTGGTCATCAATGAAAACTTCGGCGTACGGATCACCAACA